>NZ_JBIMJM010000017.1:0-37724 GCF_043674115.1 Streptococcus sp. A34
CTATCCCAAAAAATGTTTGGGCTACAAGTCACCGAGAGAATTTCTTATAGGTGGCTAACTCGGAATTGAAATTTGCCTCGGTTTTGGGACAAATCATGAAAACGTATTATTTTGATTTTCAAGGCAAAAGCCAACCTTTACGCTTAGAATGTGGTATACTAGGTAAGTTGCAAGTCTGATACTGGTTAGTTCGCTGCCAGTGGAAATAATTGTTACAAAAAAGTGAGATAAGGTAGCTTCGCACTGCCTTTTAGAAAAGAGAATACATTGAAATTTACAGATTTACAGTTGTCCGAAGACATTTTGCTTGCCGTTGAGAAGGCTGGTTTTGAAACTCCGTCACCAATTCAGGAGCAGACTATTCCACTTGCTCTTGAAGGCAAGGATGTGATTGGTCAGGCCCAGACGGGGACAGGGAAAACCGCAGCTTTTGGTCTGCCAACCCTCAACAAAATTGACATCGACAATCAAGCTGTTCAAGCCTTAATTATTGCCCCAACACGTGAGTTGGCGGTGCAAAGTCAGGAAGAACTCTTCAAATTTGGTCGTGAGAAGGGTGTAAAAGTTCGCTCTGTTTACGGCGGTTCTAGCATTGAAAAACAAATCAAGGCCCTTCGTTCAGGTGCCCATATCGTAGTTGGTACACCTGGTCGTCTCTTGGACTTGATTAAGAGAAAAGCCCTCAAGCTTGACGGAGTTGAAACCCTCATTCTTGACGAAGCGGATGAAATGCTTAACATGGGCTTCTTGGACGATATTGAAGCCATCATCGAACGTGTGCCAGCGAGTCGCCAGACCCTTCTATTTTCTGCGACCATGCCTGAGCCAATCAAGCGTATCGGTGTCAAGTTCATGAAAGAGCCTGAGCACGTTAAGATTGCGGCCAAGGAATTGACCAACGTCAACGTGGATCAATACTATATCCGTGTCAAAGAAAATGAGAAATTTGACACTATGACACGCCTCATGGATGTTGACCAGCCAGAATTGTCTATCGTCTTCGGTCGTACCAAACGCCGTGTCGATGAATTGACTCGTGGACTCAAACTGCGTGGCTTCCGTGCAGAAGGGATTCACGGAGATTTAGATCAAAATAAACGCCTGCGTGTTATCCGCGATTTCAAGGGAGATCAAATTGATGTTCTCGTTGCGACAGACGTTGCAGCGCGTGGATTGGATATCTCAGGTGTGACACATGTCTACAACTACGATATTCCACAAGACCCTGAAAGTTACGTACACCGTATCGGTCGTACAGGTCGTGCTGGCCAGTCTGGTCAATCGATCACCTTTGTTTCGCCAAATGAAATGGGTTACTTGGCTATCATCGAAGAGTTGACCAAGAAGCGTATGAAGGGGCTCAAGCCTGCGACCGCTGAAGAGGCTTTTGAAGCCAAGAAGAAAGTTGCTTTGAAAAAGATTGAGCGTGACTTCGCAGACGAGACCATTCGTGGAAACTTTGATAAGTTTAAGAAAGACGCAGTTAAGTTGGCGGCCGAATTTACCCCTGAAGAGCTTGCTCTATACGTACTCAGCCTGACCGTACAAGATCCAGATAGCTTGCCAGAAGTGGAAATCGCGCGTGAAAAACCATTGCCATTCAAGTTTGCACCCGGTCAAGCTAAGGGTAAAGGTGGACGTGGAGGTCGCGACCGTGATCGCGGTGGTCGTCGTGATGGTGACCGCAATCGAGATCGTGGAGGACGCCGTGGAGACCGCAACCGTCGCGATGACAAGTTCAAACGTGACAACCGCCGTCAAGACAACAAAAAACCACACCAACGCACCTCAAGTGAAAAGCAAACAGGCTTCGTAATTCGCAATAAGGGTGAGAGATAAAGTTGAAACTGCTTCCTAATTGGAGCAGTTTTTGTTATACTAGAAGTAGTAAAACAGGAGGGTTGACCATGGGCATTTTGACAATGGATAAAGCCTTTGTATTCTAAAAAACAATACAAAGGAGAAAGACATGATTACTTACAAACAAAATCCTCAACTCGACTTTCAAGCAGTCATTGAAATCTATGATTCAGTTGGTTGGACAAATTATACTGACCGGCCTACCATGTTACAGAAGGCCTTGGAACATAGTCTGCTCGTTCTTGCGGCCTTTGACGGTGACCGTCTAGTGGGTCTCTTGCGAGCAGTTGGTGACGGGCAATCAATCGTTTTTATTCAGGACATCTTGGTTCTGCCAACCTATCAACGACAAGGGATTGGGCGTCATCTTTTGGAACAGGTCATTGCCTATTTCCCAGGTATTTATCAGCTTCATCTCTTGACGGACAATACTGAGAAAACACGGTCTTTTTATGAGGAACTTGGCTTTACAGCTGTTGAAAGATTGGACTGTGTTGCTTATACTTATGTAAAATTAAGAACAATTTAGAAATGGAGAGGCTGGTCGACCAGCCTCTTGCTTTGAGCAGATAATTTGAATTTCAAATCAAAAAGAGTAGAATATAATTATCAATAGTTAGTAACACGGAGAAAAACAATGGCAAGTCTATTAATCGTAAAAGCCCACCCACTTGATGCCCAAAAATCCTACGCCTTACGAGCCTTGGAAGAGTTTCAAACTCGTTACGCCAGTTTGCACCCAGAAGATCAGATAGAAGTAGTGGATGTTTTTGAAGACCAGATTCCAGCCTTGGACAAATCCTTGTTAGCGGCTATGGGAGCAGCTAAAAAAGGCGAGAATATTAGTCCTGAACAAGCAAAGCAATTGGACCGTTACAATGCCTTGACCCAGCAATTTCTTGCAGCTGATAAGATTGTCGTCGTCAATCCTCTCTGGAATCTCAATGTGCCAAGTCAGTTGGTATCTTGGGTCAATACCATCAATGTAGCAGGCCTGACCTTTAAGTATGGTTCAGAAGGCTCTATCGGTTTGGTCAAGGACAAAAAGCTCCTGCACATCCAGTCCAATGGTGGTGTTTATGCAGGTCAGGATCCAGCTGCCCAGTACATCAAGTCTATCTTTGAATTTTTAGGCTTTGAAGATATTCATCAAGTCTTTATCGAAGGGCAATCGGCTGATCCGAGCCAGGCTCAGGCTATTTTTGAAGAGGTAATGGCTAAAATTGATCGGATTTTAGAAAGATTTTAAACCAAAACCTCGACCTATTTGGGTCGAGGTTTTTTTGTCATTTCTGCGATGTAGTCTAACTTGCTCTGCCGACTGCGTTTCTTAAACAAAGCCTCGGCAGACATGGCTTCCTGCTTGCTGGAAAAGGCTTCTTGGTAGACCAGGCTGACAGGCAAGCGTGCGCGGGTGTACTTGGCCCCTTTCCCACGATTATGGGTAGCAAGCCGCTTCTCCACATCAGTCGTATAGCCAGTATAAAGACTCCCGTCGGCACATTCCAAGACATAAAAGTAGGCCTTATTTACCATAATAAATCTCACGAATGGCAGGAGTGTAGTCGCCGTTTTCCTCATGGACAACCAGAGGTGGCAGGATGTGTAGCCCATCTACCGATCCGTCCTTGATAGCCTCAATTAGCAACATATTGGCCTCCTTGCTGGCCTTGGGATAGACAAACTGGATGCGTTTGGGAGCCAATTTGTAGGTTCTCAGCGTGTCTAAAATATCCAAAAATCGATCTGGTCTATGCACCATGGCCAAGCGACCATTGGACTTGAGCACCTGTTGGGCCATCTGACAAATGCTGTCTAGGTTGGTCGCAATCTCGTGTCTGGCTAGCAGGTAATGCTCGCTTTCATTGAGGTTTGACTCTTTATCTACCTTGAAGTAGGGAGGATTGCAGAGCATCAAATCAACCTTGGACCGCAGATCATACTGGGGTAGATTTGCCAAGTCATCATTGATAACGGAAAGTTGTTCCTCCAGACCGTTGAGGACAATGGAACGGCGGTTCATATCCGCCAAGCGTTCCTGTAATTCAACCTGAATAATCTGGGCCTTGGTGCGTGTAGAAGCAAAGAGCCCCACCGCCCCATTTCCGCTACAAAGATCAACAATTAGCCCCTTCTGAGCAGGCATTTTTGGAAAGCGAGAGAGGAGGACGCTGTCAATCGAGTAGCTAAAAACCTCCCGATTTTGAATAATCTGAACATCTGTCGAGAAGAGCTGGTCAATCCGCTCCCCGTCTAATAAAACTGGATTGTGCATGAGATTATTATAGCATATCGCAGGCTGTTTAGGTGGGGAAGGAAACACGGAGGTCTAGGATTTTTCTTTCAAATGGATTTTTTAAAACAAGTTTGTTTACATTTGTAGTCAATTGTTGTAAAATATAATTACAAATGTAGTCAAAGGAGAGAAAAAAGAAAAATGCAAAAAGAAAGTATTAGTGTATCAGGCATGACCTGTGCCTCTTGTGCCATGACAGTGGAAAAAGCTGTTGGGAAATTGACAGGAGTAGAGGAAGCCAGCGTCAATTTGGCAACTGAAAAATTGAGTGTCAGTTTTGATGAAAATGTCTTGAGCCTTAGCGACATTGGTCATGCAGTTGAAAAGGCTGGTTATGGCTTGGTCCGCAACCTTATTACAGAAACCTATGCTATTGAGGGCATGACCTGTGCTTCCTGTGCCATGACGGTAGAAAAGGCGCTAGGGAAACTGGCTGGTATGGAAGAAGTGGCTGTCAATCTGGCAACGGAAAAGGCAACGATGACATATGACAAGGATCGCTTAGATGCAGCTGCGATTCTGTCTGCCGTTGAGCAGGCTGGTTACAAGGCTGTCTTGCCACAAACAAATTCGCCTGTTACAGCTGTCGAAAGTAAGGAACAATATCAATCAGATTTGTGGTCCCGTTTTATCTGGTCAACTGTGTTCACCCTGCCCGTACTCTATATCGCCATGGGGCCAATGTTACCGGGTGGTGGTTTACCTTTACCTGCCTTTCTTCATCAACCCTTGACTTTCGCCTTGGTTCAACTATTTCTGACTCTGCCGGTCATGTATATTGGGCGCGCCTTCTATCAAAAAGGTTTTAAGACACTGTTTGCAGGCCATCCCAATATGGACAGCTTGATTGCGGTGGGAACTAGCGCAGCTCTTGTGCAAGGTCTGATTATGACGGTTCTGATTGCGAGAGGTCAGGCGGATCTGTCGCATGGGCACCCCGAGCTCTATTTCGAGTCTGCCGCTGTGATTTTAACCTTGATTACCCTTGGGAAACACATGGAGGCCCTGTCCAAAGGATGGACGTCCGATGCCATCAAGAAATTGATGAACCTAGCTCCTAAGACAGCCAGACTAATCCGCGACGGGCAAGAAGTCACCCTTCCCTTAGAACAAGTCCAAGTTGGGGATGTCTTGCAGGTCCGTCCGGGTGAACAAATTCCAGTTGACGGAAAAGTTCTCCAAGGTCAATCGACCGTGGATGAGTCTATGCTGACGGGAGAAAGTTTGCCGGTCAAAAAAGCAGTCGGTGATAGCGTAGTGGGTGCCACACTCAATCAGCATGGTGCCTTTCAAATGCAAGCGACCAAGGTTGGAGCAGATACGACTCTGGCACAAATTATTCGGCTGGTTGAAGAGGCACAGGGTTCTAAAGCGCCCATTGCCCAGCTGGCTGACCGTGTTTCAGCGGTTTTTGTGCCGATTGTTATGGTCCTGGCCCTCCTATCTGGGTTAGCATGGTGGACCTTGGGGCAAGAGCCTTGGATTTTCTCTCTTTCCATCACTATTTCAGTGCTGGTCATTGCCTGTCCTTGTGCTCTGGGACTTGCGACACCGACGGCTATTATGGTCGGGACTGGTAAGGGGGCGGAAAATGGTCTCCTCTTTAAGTCTGGTCAAGCCGTTGAGGTCCTTCAAAAGGTCGACACCATCGTTTTTGACAAGACGGGAACCATTACCCAAGGTAAACCTCAAGTGACGGACATGACAGTTTTCAGTTCTGCCACTGAGGAAGAAGTTCTCCAGCTGGCAGCAAGTGCGGAGCAATACTCTGAGCATCCGCTGGCTCAAGCCCTGCTCAAATCCGCAGAGGACGCTGGATTATCTCTTCTCCCTAGTCAGGATTTCCAAGCCCTTTCCGGTCGCGGTTTGTCGGTGAAAATAGCAGAGCAGACTATTTTGTTGGGCAATGAAAAGCTGATGAAGGAGTCTGGGATTGCGCTTGGCTCTGCCATTGCGACAGCAGAAACCTACGCCAACCAAGCCAAGACGCCTGTCTATCTGGCAGCAGACGGACACTTGTTGGTAGTCATTGCCATTGCTGACCAAGTAAAACCATCCAGTCACGCAGCCATCCAGGCTTTGCACCAGATGGGATTGGAAGTGGTCATGCTGACAGGGGACAATGAGAAAACAGCTCAGGCCATTGCTGACCAAGTGGGAATTGACACCGTCATCAGCCAAGTCTTGCCAGAGGACAAGGCCAATCAGGTCAAGGCCCTACAAGCCCAAGGCAAGCAGGTAGCTATGGTCGGAGACGGCATCAATGATGCTCCTGCCTTGGCCCAAGCCGAGGTTGGTATTGCCATTGGTTCTGGTACTGATGTCGCTATCGAATCGGCAGACTTGGTTCTCATGCACAGTGATTTGATGGATGTTCCTAAGGCTGTTCGACTGAGCCAATTGACCATGAAAACCATCAAGCAAAATCTCTTCTGGGCCTTTGCCTACAATGTCATCGGCATTCCGATTGCCATGGGCCTCCTCCATCTCTTCGGCGGTCCCCTTCTCAATCCAATGCTGGCTGGAGCAGCCATGGCCCTCAGCTCTGTATCTGTCCTGCTCAATGCCCTGCGTTTGCGGACCAGAAAATTGATTTAAGCAAATTTGTGTCAATTTCTACATCTTTAGTCAAATTAGTGGTAATTTTTTCAAAAAACGCTTACAATGGGTATAGCAATCGGAAGGAGATTGAAAAATGACGACATTTATCGGAAAAGAAGTGACCCTAGTAGGTCCACGTTTGCAGGTTGGTGACAAGGCGCCTGACTTTGTCCTCATGGACAATGAACTCAATCTCAAGAGTCTCAAGGACTATGGCAAGAAGACCAAGATTATCAGCGTCGTGCCGTCCATTGATACAGGTATTTGTGATACCCAAACCCGCCGTTTCAATGAAGAGCTGGCTAGCAAGGAAAACACAGTGGTTATCACGGTTTCTGTCGACCTGCCATTTGCCCAAAAGCGCTGGTGTGGAAATTCTGGCCTGGAGTCTGCAGTGACCCTGTCCGACTATTATGACCATGCCTTTGGAAAATCCTATGGCCTTCTCATGCAGGAGTGGAACCTCTTGGCGCGTGCGGTCTTTGTCTTGGATCTGGACAATGTCATTACCTATGTTGAGTATCTGGACAATGTCAACGAACACCCAGACTATGAAGCGGCTTTGGAGGCTGTTAAATAAAAGAATATATCGGTGCCGGAACAGGCATCGTTTTTTTTGCCAGCAAAAAACCACCATTTTCGAGGTGGCTTATTTTCGCTTGTATGTTTGTAGGACTTTAGCAGTTGCTAATCGGATAAAGGTCAGATAGAAACCTGTCACTCCAGCCATTACCAGCAGGAGTTTCTGTAATTGTTCCCTGATAGATATGGTAGATAGAGTATTTGTGCCGACTAGTAGAGGATAGTCTTCTTGGAAGGTAAATTGGAACTGATGTGCCAGTATAAGTAGCATGAATAGGATGAGAGCATAGATAGCAACTTGGAGGAGAAGAGCAAGTAAGGTCAGGCTAGTGGCATATTGACCAGGGGATAGTCCGTTGATAAAGAGGAGACCACGATGTTTGGAAAGGTCGGTCAGCAGGAGCCAGACTAAGAGACAGCAGATGACGAGAGGAATCATATAGTTACTAGCTGGAAGAACTTGTAACAAGGTCAGATAAACATCCTTGGGAGCAGTAGGGTAGTGAAAAGTAAGAGCTTGCTCTAGAACGTTTTTATAGACTGTGATACGTTCTGCCAGTTCGCTGTTCGTAAAATGGTTGATATTATGCCCCTTTGCCTCCCAGTTTTGCAAGGTCTGGTAGAGTTCTAACTCCGTTTCCAAGACCTCCTGACTTTTTCCTTGGATATGTTCCTTTTCTAAGTAGGTGGTCGTCAGTTCCAAGAGTTTTTTATAATAATCCATGCTTTCCTGGTCTAAGGCTTGGGCTTCCTTATCGTCAGCATACAAGAAGGTTTCAGCTTCTTTTTTGACTTGTATGATACGGGTTCGGTCCTCAAAGCGCAAGTTTTCGGCCTCTAGAACATTCCGATAGGACAGAGCAAGCGGGATAAGAGCCACAGCAGTCATGAGGGCTAGAAAAATAGCATTGCGTTTCAGTCGTAGAATGAAAAGGGACAATAGATTCATGGTCAAGCCTCCCTATTCAAATAGTTCTTTATAGATTTCTTCGGACTGGTGCTCCTGAATGCTAATATCTAGAATTTCCACCTGACACGCCATGACTTGGTCTAGGTAGAAATGCAGACTGTGAACACTGGTGTCTAGCTGAATGCTATCATTGGCCAAAGTCAGTCCCTTCATTTGCCCAAGTTTCTGATACACTGTCTGATTGTCACTAGTCTGAATGGCATATTGTCGCCCAACCTGTTCCAGTTTTCGCTCGATGATTTTTCCCTGTTTGAGAAAGAGCAGTTGGTCGGTTAGTTGATCCACCTCGTTTAATTGGTGGGAAGACACGATAATGGTTGACCCATTCTTGGCTAGTTTCTGGAGCAATTTTCTGGTCTGAATGTAGCTGGTCGGGTCCAAGCCGTTCAAGGGTTCATCCAAGAGCATAACCTGGGGCTTGTTCATAATACCGATAGCCAGCAGGAGATGTTGCTTCATTCCCAGGGAATAATTTTTGACAGGGATCTTCACATAATCACGGATGCCGATTTCTTGAATGACTTCCTCAATCCGCTCTTTGGGTAAATCTTGGATAGTTTGGACCAATCGCAAATGCTCCAGCCCAGTCAATTCGGGGTAGAGGACACGGTTGTCCTGCAGGTAGGAAAAGGTTTGGTAGACAGTTGGATTATCGTGCTTCTTGCCATTTATTGAAATCTCTCCCGAATCAAAGTTTTGCAGGTTGGCAATGCAGTCTAAGAGGGTTGTCTTTCCAGCTCCATTTGGTCCAATCAGGGCCCAGATTCCAGGCTCCATCAGTTCTAGGTTTAGCTGGTCTAGTATGTTCTTTTTCCCGTAGGATTTGCACAAATTGTGAATAGATAATCGCATGGTTAGACCTCACTTTTTCTTGTCAGGAGATAGAATTGCAGGATATAGATGAGCAGGTTACTGATGAGAAGGACCGTAAAGACTTTTGGAATGCTGTATCCTGTTAATTGATGGTAGATGATAGCACTTCCGTCTGCCAGATTGCCTGCATTCCAAAGGCTAAATGGATTGAAGATATGGGGATAGAAGTTGGCAGAGATGACAAGTCCTAGTGTGACAACCAGTCCAGCCAGTCCATTTTTTAAGACTCTAGCCAAGGTCTGTGCCACTCCCAGCAAAAGTAGCAGGTAGAGATAGTGCATGCCACAGGCCAGCAAGATGACTTGGTAAATAGGTTTAATGGTTGTGGTGATAAAACTGTAAGCCAGTCCCCTACTGGTATAGGTGGTGACAGGATAGATCCAGCTACTATTGCCATTTAGTAAAAAGGCGATGAGAAACTGGCTCAGATAGAGAGTGAGAAAGAGGGCAGTATACAGTGTCAGGAAAGCCAGGTATTTATTGGTTGTAATTCGGATTCTAGTCAGCCCCAGGGTCTGTAAAAGGCGTATCTGCCGGCTAGTTCCCTGCTGGTCTTTGATGAAAAAATTGGTGAAAGTTAAGAGAAAGAGAGGAAGGGTGATGACCAGGCCTAGCTGTTTTTGACCCTGCCAGATTTCATGACTGGTTCCTTTTAAGGCCTGCTGGCCCAGACTCTTGACGATTTCTCTGTCTGTTGGTGTTTTGGGATGTTCAAAGGCTGTTAGGTAAAGCTCAGTTGGAAAGGCAGAGGGTATCTCCTTTTCTAACAGATACTTGGAAATCAAGAAGGTATTTTCGATGGTTTGTGGAGCAAATTCATAACTTTGATAGACATGGCTGATATACTGTCCATCCTTCTGATAGTGCTGGATATTTTTCTCATAAAAATAGGTCCAGTCCTCCTTTTTGACCGCTTCAATCTCCTTCTGGTAGTTGGCAATATAGTCTGTAAAAAATGTTTGTTCAGCCTGGTAATCCTCTTCGCTGAGGGCTTGATTCTGATACTGTGTTTCTAAATCTTGTATGATATTTTCAAAATTTCGGATAGACTGTTCATAGTGTTGGATGACCTTTAATTTGGCTTGCCGATTGTGGTAGCCTGCTAGAAAGGAACTAGACAGGATAGCAATCAACAAGACCAAGATAGCGACCAAGTTTTTCTTGCTACGGAAAAATAGCTTTCCTTCAATTTGAAACATAGATACCTCCAGGGGAGAAATGGTGAAGGGATAGATGAATAAATGTGTTATTATCTATGATTATAATGTTAACATAAATATAAATCAAGAGATTGCACAAAAAACTTGAATATCTTTTTCTAATTTGATATACTAAATTCATCAAAAAAAGGAGGGTCTTTTATGGAAAAGACACAGATTATTCAAGACGTTTTGGCCCTCATTCAAGATTTGAATCGGGCCTTTCAAGCAGATAAAGTAGGAACAGCTGATGAACAACGATTGCAACATAATCTGACAGAGACGACACGCATATTGTCGGAGGCCGAGTCTGTTACCAATTCTGAGCTGATTGCGATTGAGAAATTCTACCGTTCGACCAGTTTTTTGGTTGGACTAGGCGACCTGCGATTGAGTGAAACCAGCAGGCAGGCTTGGCGGGCATTTGACCGCTATTACTACGAAATGATCAGAGAAGAACTCAAACTCTATGGTGGTTCTGCCATTGCCCAAGTGTAATAGATGTTAAGAGGGGGTGAGCACCCTCTCTTTATGTTATAATATTACTAAGAAAAGCGAGGTGTACCATGTCTTATATCCAAGTAATCAATTCGTCGAAATACTATCAAATGGGAGAAGGGACCATTGTAGCCAACAATAAGGTTTCTTTTGACATTGAAAAAGGCGAGTTGGTGATTATTCTGGGGTCTTCAGGTGCGGGAAAATCCACCCTGCTCAATATTTTGGGTGGTATGGACTCGGCTGATGAGGGGCAAATTCTGATTGACGGCGTTGATATTGCCCAATTGACTAGTCACCAGCTGACCAATTACCGCCGAGATGATGTGGGATTTGTCTTCCAATTTTACAATTTAGTGGCTAATTTAACGGCCAAGGAAAATGTAGAGCTGGCAGCGGAAATCGTCCAGGATGCTCTGGATGCGGAAGAGGTCTTGGAGCAGGTTGGCCTGGGTCATCGAATCAATAATTTTCCAGCCCAGTTGTCAGGCGGTGAGCAGCAACGGGTTGCAATTGCCAGAGCCGTCGCCAAAAAGCCTAAGCTCTTGCTCTGTGACGAGCCGACAGGTGCCCTGGACTATCAGACAGGCAAGCAGGTCCTGCAAATCCTCCAGGACATGTCCCGCAAGCAGGGGGCGACCGTGATTATTGTCACCCACAATGCAGCGCTTGCTCCTATCGCGGACCGGGTCATTCGGATGCGGGATGCTCGTGTGCATGAGATTATTCTCAATCCTCATCCCCAGGACATCGCCAGTCTGGAGTACTAGGAGGTGGCTATGAAAAAGAAGGTTTATTGGAAGGACATTGGTCAGGCCCTGACGACTTCCAAGGGGCGTTTCCTGTCTATCTTTAGTCTCATGATGCTGGGAGCTCTTGCTCTGACAGGGCTCAAGGTCACGGCCCCAAATATGGAGAGAACTGCCCAGGCGTATTTGCAAGAGCATCAAACCATGGACTTGGCCGTCCTATCTGGTCTGGGAATTTCTCGGGATGACATCAAGGAGCTAGAGTCCGTCGAGGGTGCGCGGGTTGAGGCTGGATATTTTAAGGATGTGACTCTTGAAAAGGATCAGGCAGTTCGCCTCTTTTCGGCCAGTCCGACCATTTCAGGCTATCAGCTCTTGGAAGGAAATTTTCCCAAGCAAAAAGACGAAATTGCCCTGTCACCCTCGCTTCAATCATCCTTCAAAATCGGTGACAGGATAGACATGACGGAGCCAGACAAGGGTGGAACCATTCTCGCGCAAAACCAGTTCAAGGTAGTTGGCTTTGTGGCCTCTTCGGAAATCTTGGACAACACGACCATGGGTCTGGCCTCTAGCGGCAATGGACAGCTGGCTGGCTACGGTCTGGTCATGGAAGAAGCCTTCGACTCGGACGTTTACACCATTTCCCGGATCCGCTACGATGATTTGGCAGGCTTGGATTATGCCGGTCCAGCCTATGAAGACAAGTTGGAGCAGCACCAGGAAGACTTGGAAAAGCTCCTGTCTGATAACGACGAGCTCCGTTTGGTCAGCATCCAGTCGGAAGGCCAGGAAGAGATTGCCAAGGGAGAGCAGGATATTTCTAAGGCCAAGGCTGATTTGGAAAAGGCAGAGCAGGACCTCCAGTCTGGTAAAGAGCAGCTGGAAACGGGCAGGTCAGAATTTGCCCGTGGCAGAGCCAAGATCATCCAATCTGAAGCAGAATTGCAAGCGGCCTATGACCAACTCATGGTCAGCAAGGCCCAATTAGAAGCCAGCAAAGCAGAGTTGGATGCCAGCAAGCTCCAGCTGGACCAGACAGGTGTCTTCCTAGAAGAAAACTATGCCCAGCTGGAAGTATCTGCCAATCAGCTTAACCAGGCCAAGGCCCAGCTGGATGCAGACCTAGAAAAATTGGATCCCAATGCTGCGGATTACGACACAGCCTATCAGACCTACATGTCAGGCTACAGCCTCTACCAAGCTAAGTTAGGCGAGTACGAGGCAGGTCTTGCCAGCTTCAATGAATGGAACGCCCAGCACCAAGCAGGGCTAGCCCAATACCAGGCGGGTCTGGCCCAATACGAGCAAGGTCTGGCAGCCTATCAGGCTGGTTTCGCTGATTATGAATGGGGGGCTAGTCTTCTGGAATCATCCAGTCTGACCCTCAATCAAGAGGCTCTCCGTCTCAATCAGGCGGATCAGGACTTGAACCAGGTCCAAGCAGAGCTCAGCAACAAAAAAGCAGATGCCACCAAGGACATCAAGGAGGCCGAGGATGAATTGGCCCATGCCAAGGAAGACTTGACCAAGCTGGAGAAATCACCCTATCAGGTCTTTACTCGGTCCAGCCTACCAGGTGGAGACGGCTATACGACCTACAGCAATGCTACTCGCTCTATTGCCGCAGTGGGTAATGTCTTTCCAGTAGTCCTCTATCTGGTAGCGGCCCTGGTTACCTTTACCACTATGGCTCGATTTGTCGACGAGGAGCGCAGCCAGTCGGGTCTCTTCAAGGCCCTGGGCTACACCAACCGTCAGATTATGACCAAGTTCATCCTCTATGGTCTAGGTGCCGGTCTATTGGGCACCTTGGTTGGTATTTTGGCAGGCAATTTCGTCCTGTCGCCCATGATTTCGGATATCATCACCAAGACCACGGTGATTGGCCCTGCCAAGCTCCATTTCTATCCCCTCTGGACCCTGCTAGCCCTGGTCCTGTCCCTCATTTCCTCGGTCCTGCCGGCCTATCTGGTGGCCCACCGGGAACTCAAGGAAAAGCCAGCCCATTTGCTCCTGCCCAAACCTCCAGCAGCGGGTTCCAAGATTCTTTTGGAGAAGTGGCAGACAGTCTGGTCCCGTCTCAGCTTTACTCACAAGGTGACGGCCCGCAATATCTTCCGCTACAAGCTCCGCATGCTCATGACCATCTTTGGCGTGGCCGGCACCGTCGCCCTCCTCTTTGGCGGTCTGGGGATTCGCTCCTCTATCTCTGGGGTGGTCGATCGCCAGTTTGGGGACCTGCTCCATTATGACCTACTGGTGGTGGAAAATGGCAGAGCTTCTGAGGAGGACTTGGACAAGTTGACTGCCTTTCTCCAGTCAAACCAGGTCCGCCAATCCTTGCCAATTGCCTTTGAACAGACCAATCAGACCCTGCAGATTGGCGATAAGAAAAAAAACCTGTCTGTCGGTATCTATGTGACGGACAGAGAGAATATAGGAAATCTGGTCAACCTGGAAAATAAGGCTGGTCAGTCCATCCAGCTTAGTGGCAGGGGCATTGTCCTAACGGAAAAACTGGCCCAGCTCTACGGTGTCGGAAGGGGTGATAAGCTCAAGTTGACTCTGGAAGATGAGCAAGTGACCGTCCGTGTGGCTGATGTGGCCGAGATGTATGCGGGTCACTTCATCTATATGACAGACGCCTACTATGAGCAGGTGACGGGCAAGCGGCGGACGGCTAATGGCTATCTGGTCCAGCTCAAGCAGGGGCAAGTCGACCAGATCCAAGATACAGCCAGTCAGCTCCTAGCCATGCCTGGAGTCAAGAGTCTGGTGCAAAATACCTCGCTCATGAACATGCTGACGGCCATGGCAGGCTCCCTGCAGTCGGTCATGACCATCTTAGTGGTCCTCTCTATCCTGCTGGGCTTGGTCATCCTCTACAATCTGACCATCATCAACATGTCCGAGCGAATCCGGGAGCTGTCTACCATTCGGGTGCTGGGATTCCACAATAAGGAAGTGACCATGTATATCTACCGGGAAACCATTGCCCTGTCCTTGATTGGCGTGCTGGTCGGTCTGGTATCAGGTTTTTACCTGCACCGCCTGCTCCTGGCCATGATTGGCTCAGACTCCATTCGCTTTAATCCCCATGTGGGTGCAGAAGTCTACATCATCCCTGTCCTAGCCATAGTGGGCATTCTGGCAGGCTTGGGCTGGTATGTCAACCACCAGCTCAGAAAGGTCGACATGCTGGAAGCCCTCAAGTCAGTGGAGTAGAATTTATTTGATGAAACCTTCAGGAAGTCCTAGCAACCTAGCTAGGATTTTTCTTTTTCCAGCCCTCCCCAGCCCACCAAAACCTCTTTTTCATGCTATAATAGACCTATGAATAAAAACAAGCTTTTACTAATCGACGGCTCTTCTGTAGCCTTCCGTGCTTTCTTTGCACTCTACAACCAAATTGACCGTTTTAAGAGTCCGACTGGGCTCCACACCAACGCGATTTATGGCTTTAACCTCATGCTGGACCACATGATGAAGCGGATTGAGCCGACCCACATTCTTGTGGCTTTTGATGCTGGAAAGACCACCTTCCGGACGGAGATGTACGCCGACTACAAGGCGGGCCGCGCCAAGACACCGGACGAGTTCCGCGAGCAGTTTCCTTTTATCCGCCAGATGCTGGATGCCATGGGGGTCAAGCACTATGAGCTGGCACAGTACGAGGCAGATGATATTATCGGTACCTTGGACAAAATGGCAGAGCGGATAGACACTCCTTTTGATGTAACCATTGTCAGCGGTGACAAGGACTTGATCCAGCTGACAGATGAAAATACGGTTGTGGAGATTTCCAAGAAAGGCGTGGCAGAATTTGAGGAATTTACCCCAGCCTACCTCATGGAAAAAATGGGGATTACCCCAGTCCAGTTTATCGACCTCAAGGCCCTCATGGGGGATAAGTCGGATAATATCCCTGGCGTGACTAAAATCGGTGAAAAGACGGGTCTCAAGCTCCTCATTGAACACGGCAGCTTAGAGGGGATTTACGAAAATATCGACAGCATGAAGGCCTCCAAGATGAAGGAAAACCTCATCAACGACAAGGACCAGGCCTTCCTGTCTAAGACCCTTGCGACCATTGATACCAATGCTCCGATTGAGATTGGCCTGGACGACATTGCCTACACTGGTCCAAATATTGAGGAGCTGGCTCAATTCTACGATGACATGGGCTTTAAGCAACTCCGGGCCCAGCTGGGAGTGACCGAGACCCAAGAGGAAGTAGTACTGGATTTCCAAACGGTTACAGATGTGACGGCTGATATGCTTAAGAAGGACCAGTTCTTCTATTTTGAGATTCTAGGTGAAAATTACCACCGAGAGGAAATTGTTGGCCTGGCCTGGGGCGATAAGAATGGGATTTATGTCGGTGGTCCAGAATTACTGGACAACCCTATCCTGCGTGATTTCTTGGAACATCAGATCATTAAGACCTATGATTTCAAGCGTGGTAAGGTTCTCTTGGCTAGAAAGAGTCTGAACCTCCCTCTTGCCAGCTTTGACAGTCGCTTGGCTAAGTATCTCCTGTCAACAGTTGAGGACAATACCTTGACCACCATCGCTAACCTCTACGGTCAGACTAGCTTGGTGCCAGATGAGGCGGTCTATGGTAAGGGAGCCAAATTGGCCCTACCAGCCCGTGAGGAATTCTTCTCGCATCTGGCTCGTAAGGTCCAGGTCTTGATTGAGACCGAGCAAGCTATGCTGGCAAAACTCGAAGAACATGAGCAATTGGAGCTCTTCTACGAGATGGAATTGCCCCTGGCGGATGTCCTTGCCAAGATGGAAATTGCCGGTATCAAGGTAGAAAAAGAGACTCTCCAAGCCATGCAGGCTGAAAATGAAGTCTTGATAGAGCAGCTGACCAAGGAAATCTATGAATTAGCTGGTCAAGAATTTAATATCAATTCGCCTAAGCAGCTGGGCACCATTCTCTTTGAGGATATGGGCCTACCATTGGAATACACTAAAAAGACCAAGACGGGCTATTCAACGGCCGTTGATGTCCTGGAGCGTCTGGCGCCTATTGCCCCAGTCGTGTCGAAAATTTTGGAATACCGTCAGATTAGCAAGCTCCAGTCTACCTATGTCATTGGCTTGCAGGATGCTATCCTAGCAGATGGCAAGATTCACACCCGCTATGTCCAGGACCTGACCCAGACAGGGCGTCTGTCCTCAACAGATCCAAACCTGCAAAACATTCCTGTTCGTCTAGAACAAGGTCGCCTCATTCGTAAGGCCTTTGTGCCTTCGCTGGAAGACAGCGTTCTTCTGGCATCGGACTATTCGCAGATTGAGCTCCGTGTCCTGGCCCATATTTCCCAGGACCAGCACTTGATTGAGGCCTTCCAGCAGGGGGCAGACATTCATACCTCGACAGCTATGCGGGTCTTTGGCATTGAAAAATCAGAAGATGTGACAGCTAACGACCGTCGCAATGCCAAGGCTGTCAACTTTGGTGTGGTCTACGGCATTTCTGACTTCGGACTTTCTAACAACCTCGGAATCACGAGAAAAGAGGCTAAGAATTACATCGACACCTATTTTGAACGTTTCCCAGGTATCAAGAACTACATGGAGACCATCGTCCGTGAGGCACGAGATAAGGGCTTTGTAGAAACCATCTACAAGCGCCGTCGTGAGTTGCCAGACATCAATTCTCGCAACTTCAATGTCCGGAATTTTGCGGAGCGGACAGCCATCAACTCACCGATTCAAGGGTCGGCCGCAGACATTCTCAAGGTGGCTATGATTAACTTGGACAAGGCCCTGACCGAGGCAGGTCTATCTACCCGCATGCTCCTTCAGGTCCATGATGAGATTGTTTTGGAGGTACCAATGGCAGAGCTGGAAACGGTCAAAGCTATGGTTAAGGAAACGATGGAAAGCGCCATTGCCCTGTCTGTGCCACTGCTTGCGGATGAAAATGCCGGTCAGACCTGGTATGAAGCTAAATAAGAAAGGAAATAACGTGAAAAAATCAATTCTTCTACTTGCCTTGTTTAGTGTGATTCTCGTTGGCTGTGGCCAGAAGAAAGAAAACACGGGAACCAATCCTTCGGGTGATGATTTCTCAACTCAATTGCCTATTTTAAAAGAAAAACAAGACACCACAAATGAACATTTCAATGTTCTTGTCAATGTCCCAGTCGTTGCTGTCAATGATAATCCGCCAGCTGATGAGACGCAAAAAGGTCATAAGATACATGCGGCCAACAATGGTGTTGCGGAACGTGATGAAAACGGCAATATCAAAGAAAATTGGCGCTACTACGATGTGCCTGCCAACTGGACCATCAATAAAGAAAACACAGAAGATGAGACCCTAGCTGCGGTTTACGATGTCAAGGAAGGCGCTAACAACTACATGGTTCAACTCTACAATATCAATGCTTTCAACAAGTCACCACTGGAAGAAGGTGTTAACATGAACGAAGAAGAGTTGGCTGCCCGTATGGCGGAAACCAACCACAATTTCATTGAGCAGTCAGTTGTGATCATCAATGACCAGGAGTGGAAGGCCGGTCGTCAGATTATGAACGATCAAAAAATGGCCCGCTTGACCTTCTATCGGATGGAATCGACTGGAGAGTATGATGATTCTGTTGTTGTAGGCTCTATCTACTACTCGTTGGATCCAGGCTTGGACAAGGACCGGACAGCACTCAAGAAAGCTATCGGTCAGCTTAAGGATGTAGTTTATTCCCTTTCTAAGAAATAAGAACACTCAGAGGACGACTATGATGTAAGAATGGCTGCAAACACGGACCTATGGGCAAATGATTCTGTTGGGAGTAGGACTTACATTTCTGAGCTTCCTACTGGCAAGTCTGACCAAGATGGCCTATCTGGCCAATATAGGTCTGGCTGCTACGGCAGTTTTGGTGGCCCTCTTTCCCTAAATGCCAGGTCGTTCGATACTGAGCAAGAGAGAAGTCAGGCTTATCCGTCTGGTGTACCTGCTTGACCTCTTGATTTTCCTATTTGTCTATCATTATCACCCTTAAAAGGAGGTAGTTATGACCTATTCTTTTCAAAATCCAGATCAGAATGTCATCTTTGATTATCTGAGAAACGCCAAGACCATTGCGGTTATGGGCTTGTCTGCTCGTGAGGATGCCACATCCTATCGGGTTTCCAAGCTCATGCAGGAGGCTGGTTACAAGATTATTCCTGTTAATCCGACGGCAGTTGGCCAAACCATTCTTGGTGAGCCAGTCTATGCTAGTCTGCTGGATATTGACCAGCCGATTGACATTGTCGATATTTTCCGTCGCAGTGAATTCTTGCCCGATGTAGCGCGTGAATTTATCCAAACAGATGCTAAAATCTTTTGGGCTCAGCTGGGTTTGGAGAGCCAAGAAGCAGAAGAAATCCTGCGTCAGGCTGGGCGCTCTGCCATTGTCATGAACAAGTGCATCAAGATTGAATACTTGGCCATGACAGGAGCATAGTAGTAACTAAGAACATAAATAAAAAGCGATGCCGCAAGTGTGAGCGGATATCGCTTTTTGAATGGTCGAATTATATTGATTTGGTACTTTTTTCTTCCAGAATAGCCTGATAGAAATAAATCTGGGCAGTCTTTTGATAGGGAAGAACATAGAAATCCGCAAGTCCGCCGGTGATAATGGTCAAGATAAACCATCCCAAGAAGCTCAAATCCAAGAGGAATCGTTTCCATTTGTAGCCCTTCATCAATTGACGGCTTTCCTTCAAAATGGCTCTGGCACTGGTATAAGTGTCCGCTTCCAAGCGTTGGAAGAGAATGTTCTCAGCCTGGGAATAGGCATAGACCTGTGGCAAATAGATGGCCAGACCAATGCAGACCAGGAACAAACCAGCAATAAAAACCAAAAAGCCGATAGCTATCATGCCAGTCAGGCTTTCCTGTACTTCAACCGAGTTGGCTTGAAGCAGTTCTGCGGACAGGTTGCCGATGAGGATACTAGACCCTAGCAGCAAGAAGGCACCGATGTAGAAAATCAAGCTCCAGAGAATGAGCAGGATTGTTTTTAAACTGAAAACCGCCAAGAATTTTCCAAATGATGGATGGCTGAAGATAGCTAGGCTATCAGAAAGTTTCCCTGTCGCTTTTTTGCCCAACATCAATAGGAATAGGCTGTAGGAGACGGAGAGCAGCAGAAGGGCAAGGAGCAACCTGTAGAAGCTTGTAAATCCTAAAATGGACAGTAGGTAATAAATGCTAGCCTGGGTGTCCTGGCTAATGTCTGCAACACGCTCCATATCTGTCTGGGAATTTGTAAATAGATTGATCAGCAGAGTCAGCAGGACAGGAAGCAAAACGATTTTAAAGCTAGTAGGATTCCTTCTCAGGCTCAGGCGAGCTTTTTGGCGAATAGATGATATTGTAAACATAAAGCCTTCCTTTCCTCCATATTTTAACACAGTTTCAAGTGACAAGAAAGGTAAATTTTGATAGACTAGATTAGTTGCAGGCTCAGCTGAGCCCTGTTGATTTTCCCAGGACTGTTTTTCCTGGTAGGAGGTAAATATATATGACAGATGTACCAATCAAGTATCGCTTGATCAAGAAAGAAAAGCACACAGGTGCTCGTTTGGGTGAGATTATCACACCACACGGGACCTTCCCAACGCCTATGTTTATGCCAGTGGGAACGCAAGCGACGGTCAAGACCATGTCGCCTGAGGAGCTGAAAGAAATGGGGTCGGGCATTATTTTGTCCAATACCTATCATCTCTGGCTTCGTCCTGGTGATGAGCTGATTGCGCGTGCCGGTGGACTCCACAAATTCATGAATTGGGACCAGCCGATTTTGACAGATTCGGGCGGGTTCCAGGTTTATTCGCTGGCAGATAGCCGCAATATTTCCGAGGAAGGTGTGACCTTTAAAAACCATCTCAATGGTAGTAAGATGTTCCTGTCGCCGGAAAAAGCCATTTCCATCCAGAATAATCTTGGTTCTGACATCATGATGAGCTTTGATGAATGCCCGCAATTCTACCAACCGTATGACTATGTCAAGAAGTCCATTGAACGGACCAGCCGTTGGGCGGAGCGTGGTCTAAAGGCTCACCGTCGCCCGCATGACCAAGGGCTCTTCGGGATTGTCCAAGGGGCTGGTTTTGAAGACCTCCGTCGCCAATCAGCTAGCGATCTGGTCAGCATGGATTTTCCGGGCTATTCCATCGGTGGTTTGGCTGTCGGTGAGACCCATGATGAGATGAATGCAGTCTTGGATTTCACCACCCCACTATTGCCAGAGAATAAGCCTCGTTACCTCATGGGTGTTGGAGCACCAGATAGCTTGATTGATGGTGTGATTCGTGGGGTTGATATGTTTGACTGTGTACTACCAACACGCATTGCACGTAATGGAACTTGCATGACCAGTCAAGGACGTCTTGTGGTTAAAAACGCTCAGTTCGCTGAGGACTTTACACCATTAGATCCAGAGTGCGATTGCTACACCTGTAAAAACTACACACGTGCGTATCTCCGTCATTTACTTAAGGCCGACGAGACATTTGGTATCCGCTTGACCAGCTACCACAATCTCTTCTTCTTGATTAACCTCATGAAAAATGTTCGTCAGGCTATCAAGGACGATAACCTGCTCGAATTCCGTCAGGACTTTATGGAAAAATATGGCTACGGCAAAAATGGTCGAAATTTTTAATCAAGTATGAATGTAATTCTTAAAAGAGCGGGTCTGATATTAGGGACTTTGTTGGTATCGATGAGTCTCCCTTTCATATTTTGGCTCCTTTATTTAGTCGAAAACTGGCTAATTTTACTACTTATTATTGCTACGCTAGTTGGAAATGCCTTGATTTATAGATTTTTATATCACTATTGGACCAAAGGTATTTATGTTATTTTTTTCATTTTGGCATCCAGCTATTTATATATGATGTACTTGAGTAACAGAGCTGAGATAGAAGATGCAACTATCATTGCTATATATGGACTTGCTTTCGTAATAATACCACTTCTTATCAATGTTATTGCTATTCTTGTTATTCTAATGATCCATGCTTTTCGACTATTAACAACTTTTCTAAAAAAATAGGTAAGTAAATGACCTCCTACGGTTATCCGCAGGAGGTCTTTCTTATCCTTCAAAATACAAGAGTTCTTTAGGCGTTTTGGTAAAGACATTAAAGCCGTTCTCGGTCACATGACCGCAATCCTCAATGCGGACGCCGACCTTGCCCGGAATGTAGATACCTGGCTCAACAGAGAAACACATGCCCTCTTGAATAACCAAATCATTGCCTTCCATGATAGATGGAAATTCATGAACGCTCATTCCCAAACCGTGGCCCAGGCGGTGGTTGAAATACTCACCATAACCAGATTTTTCAATAACAGAGCGAGCAGCGTAGTCAATTTCACCAGCAGTCACACCGGGTTTAATCATCTCGACAGCTGCCATGTGGGCCTCTAAACAGAGATTGTAAATGTCTTTTTTGAATTGATCAGGCTGACCGACCGCAATTGTCCGTGTCATATCAGAAGTGTAGCCTAGCGTTTCTACGCCCAAGTCAAACAAAAGCAGGGCATTGTTTTCAATCTTATTAGTAGCGGGAATGCCGTGAGGATTAGCTGCATTATTACCGGTCAAGACCATGGTATCGAAACTCATTTTTGAAATGCCTTGTTTTTTCATTTCAAATTCAATCTGGGCGATAATGTCGGTTTCTGTGACATTCAAGGAAATGTTGTCAAATCCGACCTGCATGGCCTTATCCGCAAATTCACCTGCGATAAACATTTTTTCAATTTCATCGCGGGATTTAATCAATTTCATGGTATTGATCAGCGGAGTGATGTCTGAGAAAGGCTGATTAAAAATAGACTGGAGACCGTGGTAGCGGGTCAAATTCATATTGTCAAATTCAGCACCGATTGTCTTGAAGGCCTTGTTTGGCAGACTTGCCTGGATGATTTTCCAAGGATTTTCAGAATCCATGTAGCCAGTTACGGGGAATGAAACAGTTGCACGAGCGCGCTCGACATCGAGAGCTGGTAGGAAGAGGAGCGGTTCATGGTCTGGCATGACAAAGAGGAACATGTGGCGTTCGTGTGGGTCAGCGTGATAGCCGGTCAGGTAGTAGATACTGGAAGGATCTGAGAAAATGGCCAATTCAAGTTGATTGTTTTCTAGGTAATCTTGCACATATTGTAATTTAGACATAGGCATACCTTTCTTTTGATGATAAGAAAAATGAAATTTTCGTTTATTATATGGACTATTGTTTCAAAAAATCAAAAAATTTGCAAGTCCTAGCGAAAAAAGTCCTATTTTTCTCTTGAAAGTGTTTACAAAAAGTGATACACTATAAGAGAGTGAAAGCGTAATTTTCATAGAAAAAGAAAGATGAAAGGAAACACAAATATGTTGAATACTGATGATACGGTAACGATATATGACGTTGCCCGCGAAGCCGGGGTCTCTATGGCGACCGTTTCCCGCGTTGTCAATGGAAATAAGAACGTTAAGGAAAATACCCGCAAAAAAGTCTTAGAGGTCATCGAGCGCTTGGATTACCGTCCTAACGCCGTTGCCCGTGGCTTGGCCAGCAAGAAGACGACGACTGTTGGTGTGGTTATCCCAAATATTGCTAACGCTTACTTTGCAACCCTGGCTAAGGGGATTGATGACATTGCCGATATGTATAAGTATAATATCGTCCTTGCCAATAGCGATGAGAACGATGAAAAAGAGATTAATGTGGTCAACACCCTCTTTTCAAAACAGGTGGATGGTATCATTTTCATGGGCTACCATTTGACAGATAAGATTCGTGCGGAGTTTTCTCGTTCACGTACACCGATTGTTCTGGCTGGTACGGTTGATTTGGAAAAACAATTGCCGAGCGTAAACATTGACTACGCTGCAGCAAGCAAGGATGCGGTTACCCTGTTGGCTAAAAACAACAAGAAAATCGCCTTTGTATCTGGACCGTTGGTTGATGATATCAATGGCAAGGTCCGCTTTGCTGGTTATAAGGATGGCTTGCAAGAAGCGGGCTTGGACTTTAGCGAAGGCCTAGTCTTTGAATCTAAGTATAAGTATGAAGAAGGCTATGCTCTTGCTGAACGTATCTTGAACGCAGGTGCGACGGCAGCCTTGGTGGCAGAAGATGAAATTGCAGCAGGTCTCTTGAATGGTATTTCAGACAAGGGTCTCAGCGTTCCAGAAGATTTTGAAATCATTACAAGCGATGATTCACTGGTGACCAAGTTTACACGACCTAACCTGACTTCTATCAATCAGCCATTGTATGATATTGGTGCCATTGCCATGCGGATGCTGACCAAAATCATGCACAAGGAAGAATTGGAAAACCGTGAAGTCATTCTGAATCACGGCATTAAGGTTCGCAAATCTACCAAATAGTTCAAAGGATCCGGACGATTTTCCGGATTTTTTGATTTTTTCAGGGATAGCTTCCTATTCCTGATAAAAATGTGTTATAATGAATATTATTAAACCGAAATCTAACTAGTCTAGAAGTCTAAGTGGACATCAGGTTTTCAATTTTCAGCTAAGGATGGGAAATGTTCTTGCTGAGATGAGGAGTTTCCTTTTGCGACTAGTCTTGATGTTCTAAAATATAAAAATGGAGGTGCCTATGACCAAGCCAGTTCCACCGTCAATCTTGTCAGATTTGCGCCAGGATATTGTGCAGATGCCTAATATTATCAAAGAATGTAGCGGTATCATGATTTACGGACGCAGAATCCGCTCGATTTTGTTTACGACGGATGTTGCGATTATTGCCAATCATAATGCGGACGCTGTGTTAGCAGTCTATCCTTTTACGCCTAGTCCAGCTATCCTGAAGAGCATCATGCTGGTAGCTTCAGTTCCTGTACTTGCAGGTGTGGGTGGTGGCTTGACCACAGGTCTCCGCTCTGCTAATATGAGCCTCTTTTCTGAATCAGAAGGTGCCTATGCGGTTGTTGTCAATGGTCCGACCAATGTCGATACTATACAGGAAATCAACAAGGTTGTGGATATTCCTATCATCTATACGGTAGTTTCTGAGAAATCAAATATTAAGGCCCGGATTGAGGCTGGTGTTGATATTCTCAATGTTTCTTGTGGAGCAGATACTGCGCGGGTTGTGGCCAAGATTCGTCAAGATTTCCCCGAATTTCCGATTATTGCAACAGGCGGTCCGACCGAAGACAGCATTCGCACAGTCATTGAGGCTGGAGCGAATGCGGTTACCTACACGGCACCTAGCAATGGGGAATTGTTCAAAGCCAAAATGGAAAAATACCGTAAGCACGCAGCAGATTAATCCAGTCTTGCAATCCTTTCCCTTCTAGGTTACAATAGAAGGGTGACCTTCCCTTAGTTAAATGGATATAACAAATTCCTCCTAAGAATTAGTTGCAGGTTCGATTCCTGCAGGGGAGATAGATACGACTTGAGAAACGTTGTAACATCAGCGTTTCTTTTTGAATTTTTGAGAAAGAAAAAAGCCTACTAATCAGACTTTTCTATCTATTCAATGAATTTGTTGCCCGTAGATGGTTTGTTTACGGTTGAGGAAATAAGCGACTCCGAGCACAGGTAGGGCAAATGGAAGAATGGCAGAACCGAACACCTCGTAGCTAATCAAAATAGGAGCAATGAGTGTATTGGTCGCAGTGCCAAATACAGCACAATAACCTAGTGCAGCAACCAATTCTGGTGGGAGACCAAGCCACTGTGCCAAAACAAGTCCTGCACTTGCACCGATGGCAAAGAGTGGGGTGACTTCACCGCCTTGGAAACCTGCAATTAAGCACAAGCAGGTAAAGACCAACTTGAGTAGCCAGTCATAAGCAAAAATTGTATTTCCAGATAGACTAGCCTCAATTAAATTAGTCCCCAAACCAGAATAGCGACCGAGGTGTGCTAAATAGAGAAAGAGCGAGAGTAACAAGCCCAGTGCAAGCATTCTCCAGTAAGGATTGGGAAGAAAAGTAGATATTTCTGCTTTGGCATGTGTGAGGATCCAAGCGAAGCAGTTACCGATCAGTCCGAGACAGATGGCCACTAACATCCACTTGAATAGATCTTCAAATTGGAAGGGAAAAGCTGACAGGGAATGGCTGAATTTTTCCAAGCCTAGCCAATGTGAGGTAGAAGAGGCGATGATAGCAGCAAGGAGACAGTAAGGCAGGGCAACCCAAGAAATGCTCCCGACCACCAAGACCTCGACAGCAAATAAACTAGCAGCCAAAGGCGTTTGAAAGAGCCCAGCAAAGCCAGCAGCCATCCCAATTTGCGTCATAGTGTCTTTAGGAAGTGCGCTTTTCCAGAGCTTACCCAGCCAGTGCGATATGCTGGCACCCAATTGAACAGCGACCCCCTCGCGTCCTACTGATGCGCCAACCAGATGTCCCAGCCAAGTGGTTGTGGTAATCAGTGGGATTAGAATAGGGGAAATAGTGGTGTCTTGTCCTTGTCCTGACTGAAACACCAAATTCATCCCAGCTTGGACGGATTTCCCCCATTTTTGATAGACAAAGATGATGAGAAGTCCGGCAAGACTGAGTAAGGGAATGAGGTAGGAGAAGTAATCGGTACGGATAGTGCCTATAGCCAACAAGACTCTGCCAAAAATTGTTTCAATCACTCCTGCGGCGAGACCAATGATAAGGGAAAAGAGACTGAGCTGTCCAGTGCGTGAAATTTTGTTATTCATAGTCAGCCAATTTTTCCGCCTGGTAGGCCCTGGACCGGGCCATAATGTCGCTGAAGGTCGCGACAATGGCAGAGCGGTAAGCTGGATTTTCCACCAGGCTACCGACTCTATCTAGAACAGCTTGTTCGCGGCTGGCATCCAGGACTGGCTTTCCAGTCGCACGTTTGTAGGCTGTGACCTGATCGACCAATTCCATGCGTTGTTCCAGTAAGCTGACAAGTTGGCAGTCCAAGTCGTTAATGTCTTTTCGAATGTCTTCTAATAGCATCCCATTCTCCTTTAAGAAAACTAGTAACACCTGTTACTGGTTGAGTTTGTAGACAAAGTCTCTTTTCGGACTTTCCTGAGGTGATGTTGGACGGTAGCGACTTCCTTCGGAATTCCATACCTAGTCATTGAGCCTAAGGTCTCAATGACTCCGAACGCTAGAAACGACAACGTTTCTAGCGTTTTCATCACAGCAGAAAGTCCCGACTTAAGGCTCACTCCGCTCGCGAAATAAACTTAATTTTTATTTTTTCTTAGCAGAGCTACTCAGTTTATTTATCCAGAGTTTAGTTTGTCTACGTTCTGAACCAGTAACACCTGTTACTGGTTATTTTGTTCTGCATCTTAATCTAATTTTGCGGCTAAATCGCTGGCAAATTTTTCCAAGTTAACGATGTCTTCGTCTTCAGCAGCCAGGTCTACCTTGACATTTTCAGCACCTTTGACCGCACCACGTGACCCCAACATAGTGTCGAAATCATCTACCGCACTACAGAAATCATCATAGAAGGTATCGCCAGAACCACAGACACCGTAGACCTTACCAGTCAAGTCCAGGTCAGCTAGGTCAGCGTAGAAATCAATGATTTCATCTGGCAATTCACCGTCGCCACCATAAGAATAAGTATAGGTCGCAACGACAATTAAGTCAGCATCTAGGATTTCTTCCGTCTCAATTGTGGTACATTCATGAACCTGTACCTCCAAACCTAATTCCTCTAGTTTGCTAGCTACGATATCCGCAATTTCTTCTGTGTTACCAGTCATACTAGCGTAAACAATTTTTGCTAGTGCCATAATTTCCTCCAAGTTACATAGTAATCCCATTATACCACACTCCCTTATTTTTCAAAAGGGGGAGATTGTGCTAAAATATTGGGAAAGGAGTTGCTATGACTATTACTACAGATATTTTAGAAACCATTAAGAAGTACGACACTATTATCATTCACCGTCACCAGCGGCCAGACCCAGATGCCATTGGTAGTCAGGTGGGTTTGAAGAAATTATTGCAGGCCAATTTTCCTGAAAAAAACGTCAAGGCGACAGGTGTGGATGAACCAACCCTGGCTTGGCTGGCTAGCATGGACTCAGTCGCAGATGAGGAGTATCACGGAGCCTTGGTCATCGTAACAGACACGGCCAATACGCCGCGAGTGGATGACAATCGATATACCACTGGGGATTTTCTCATCAAAATCGACCACCATCCAAACGAAGAGCCTTACGGTGACCTGCTCTGGGTCAACGCAGCTGCCAGCTCTTGTAGCGAAATGATTACGGAGTTTGCTCTGGCCAACAACCTCAAACTAGACGGGGAAATCGCCCGCCTGCTTTACGCAGGGATTGTCGGAGATACGGGTCGTTTCCTTTACCCTGCGACGACTGCTCGCACCTTTGAAATTGCGTCCCGCCTGCGTCAGGAGGACTTTGATTTTGCCAAGATGAGCCGCCAAATGGACACCATTGACTACAAGATTGCTAAGCTGACAGGCTATGTCTATGACAATTTAGAGGTGGATGAATATGGTGCTGCTCGGGTGACCTTGACCCGTGCCACTCTTGAAAAATACGGCGTGACAGATGCGGAAACCTCCTTTATCGTTGGCGCTCCGGGTCGTATTGGTGATGTCCAGTCCTGGGGGATTTTTGTGGAACAAGCCGATGGTAACTACCGTGTCCGTCTCCGCAGCAAGTATATTCCTATTTCGGCTATTGCCCAGCGGCATGACGGCGGGGGGCATCCATTAGCCAGCGGTGCTAATTCCTATTCCCTAGCCGAAAATGAAGCCATTTATCAAGAAATCCAGCAGGTTGTCCGAGATGCAAGCAAGTAGCAGAAGCGTCCGTCTCATGGGGACGGTCATTGAAACCAAGATTTGGCATGAGAATCCTGAGCCAATTTTAGACCAGGTGGAAAACCTCCTTATTCTGTACAAGGACCGTTTTTCAGCCAATGACCTGACTTCGGAACTCATGGAAGTCAATCTCAATGCAGGTGTACAGGCGGTTCCTGTTGCAGAGGATTTGTACGAACTGATCAAGCTGGGCAAGGAACACAGCCTGGCTGACAAGAGTTTTCTCAATATCACTATTGGTCCGCTGGTCCAGACCTGGCGGATTGGTTTTTCCGATGCCAAGCTGCCTAGTCAGGAAGAAATTGATGAAAAGCTGGCTATCATTGACCCAGCTGATATTGAATTGGACGATGAAGACATGCTGGTCTATCTGGAAAAAGAGGGCATGGCCATTGACCTGGGAGCCTTAGCCAAGGGCTATGTGGCAGACCGTATCGTCGAATTTTTGGAGCGAATGGGTGTGACTGCTGGCTTGATTAACCTGGGTGGCAATGTAAAGACATTTGGACAGGCACCTCATAATCCTGATGGTAACTGGCTAATCGGTATTCAGGATCCTGGAAAAGAACGAGGGAAGAACATCTTGGTTCTGCAAATCATTCAAGAATCGGTAGTCACCTCTGGCATTTACGAAAGGAGCCTAACGGTTGAAGGCAAGACCTATCACCATATCCTCAGTCCGCAGACAGGCTATCCCATTGCCTCTGAACTGGCCAGTATTTCCATTGTCTCCAAGCGGTCGGTCGAGGGCGAGATTTGGACCACACGTCTCTTTGGTCAGGCCATGGCTGAGATTTACAGGACGGTTTGCCAGACGGAGGGTATTGAGGCTGTGCTGATTGGTCTGGATGGCAAGGTTTTTGTGACGCCGGGATTGGTGGACAGGGTTGTGGCTGGGAAACAGCATTTGTCAGACGGTTTGGCCAGCCCTTCAAGAGGCGGTTTTGGGGCGCGTGTGGCCTCGGATGTGGCCTCCGGAGCCTCTGCTTTGTAAAATGTTGAGAAAATAGGGGAAAAGACTTGCAAGTCTGCCTAACTTTTGGTAAACTTAAATGGTTATAATCTATGGCTCGGAAAGAGACCATGGCAGAAAGGAATTTTTATAATGAAAAAAGATATCCATCCAGAATATCGCACTGTTGTCTTCATGGACACAACTACTGGTTACAAGTTCCTTAGCGGTTCTACTAAGAACTCTAATGAAACTGTTGAGTTTGAAGGTGAAACTTACCCATTGATTCGTGTGGAAATTTCATCAGATTCACACCCATTCTATACTGGACGTCAAAAATTCACTCAAGCAGACGGCCGTGTGGACAAGTTCAACAAAAAATACGGTCTCAAAGACGCAAACGCTGCGAACTAAGAGAAACATTGATTTTAAGCCTTTTCCGAGTTTCGGAGAGGGCTTTTTTGTGCGCGTGATTGCCATTTTGATTGCTCTAGACTATAGTTAGCCAGCCGCATCTGCGATTTTTGATAGGAATCTTGGGTTTGATAAAATACGGTGCGTTATTTTCTGCTATAATAGTAGAAGATTAGATTTAGAAAGCAGGAGACATGAGCACTCGAAAGATTGATTTAGATAATCGGATTGATTACGGTCTGATATTACCTGTATTTTTACTATTGTTGATAGGTATCTTATCCCTCTATATAGCCGTTAGCATTGATTTTCCGGAAAGCCTGGTGCGGATAGTCGGCCAGCAGCTGCTGTGGATTGCCTTAGGTATCGGTTTGGCCTTCCTAGTTATGTTCTTTTCCAATAAGTTTTTATGGAAAATGGCTCCGCTTCTTTACATGCTGGGACTGGGATTGATGATTTTGCCTCTCTATTATTTTAGTCCAGAGCTGGTTGCCTCTACAGGGGCTAAAAACTGGGTAACGGTCAGTGATATGACACTGTTTCAACCGTCGGAATTCATGAAGATTTCCTACATTGTCATGTCAGCTAGATTGATTGTCAGCTTTCAACAGCGGAATCCAGTGCGGCAGTTAAAGGAAGATTTTCGTCTGATTGCCTTTCTGACCCTCTTGACCTTACCAGTCTTGGGCTTGCTTTATCTACAGCGAGATTTGGGGACTTCCTTGGTTTTCGTGGCCATATACGGTGGCATGTTGCTCCTGTCGGGAATTTCCTGGAAAATTTTATTACCAACCGTCTTGACAGCTGTCGTCTTGGTCGGAGTTTTTCTGCTGATATTCATCAGTCCTGGTGGGCGATCCTTCCTTTATAATCTGGGGATGGACACCTATCAAATCAACCGAATTTTGGGCTGGCTAGATCCCTTTGAAAATGCCCAATCAACGACCTATCAGCAAGCCCAAAGCTTGATTGCGATTGGCAGTGGCGGTCTGACGGGTATCGGCATCAATAAAACCAATCTGCTGATTCCTGTTCGCGAAAGTGACATGATTTTCACGGTTATTGCAGAAGATTTTGGTTTTATCGGAGCCTCGGTGGTCATTGCGCTCTATCTGCTCTTGATCTATCGCATGCTGAAAATAACTGTCGAGTCCAACAATCGTTTTTACACCTATATTTCGACAGGTTTCATTGTCATGTTGCTCTTTCACGTCTTTGAAAATATCGGTGCAGCAACAGGCATCTTGCCTCTGACCGGGATTCCCTTGCCTTTCATATCTCAGGGTGGGTCTTCTATGGTTTCCAACTTGATTGGCATTGGCCTGATATTGTCCATGAGTTACCAATTTACCTTGTTTGACGAGGCTCAGACTCGCCAAGCATCATCCTATAAGAAAATCACGATAAAGCGTGTAGAAAGAAGGGAAAAATGAAAAAAGTAGCGGTTTTATTTGCAGAAGGTTTTGAAGAAATCGAAGCCCTGACACCGGTTGATGTTCTTCGTCGGGCCAATATGGATTGCCAGATGGTTGGCTTGACCAGCCAGACGGTGACAGGTTCTCATGGGATTCCTGTTCAGACTGATTCTGTCTTTGATGGCGATTTGTCAGCCTATGATTTGATTGTCCTGCCAGGCGGTATGCCAGGGGCGACCAATCTACGTGACAAATCTGGTTTGATTGAGGAATTGAAAACTCAAGCTGCGGCTGGTAAATTTGTGGCAGCAATCTGTGCTGCACCCATTGTTTTAGAGAGAGCAGAGCTTCTCAAGGACCGTCATTTTACCTGCTATCCAGGCATGGAAGAGCAGATTGCCTCAGGTATTCACCAGACGGATGAGGTGGTTGTCGATGGCAATATCGTGACCAGTCGAGGTGCCGGAACCAGTCTGCCATTTGCCTATAAACTTGTTGAGTTGCTGGGTGGTGACGGTCAAGCACTTGCGCAGACCATGGTTTACCAACAGGGCTAGTTAAGAAAGCAAAGGAGTAAACTATGTCAAATTTGAAAGAACAAGTTGGGATTAAGGCTGCTGAATTTGTCACGGACGGGATGATTGTGGGCCTGGGAACAGGATCGACTGCCTATTATTTCGTCCAGGAAATCGGTCGCCGGGTCCAGGAAGAAGGTCTGGATATCATCGGTGTGACGACTTCGCATGCCACGGCGAAACACGCTGCTTCACTGGGGATTCCTCTGAAGAATATTGATGAGGTGGATTATGTTGACTTGACGGTGGACGGAGCAGATGAAGTAGACGGAGCTTTTAACGGCATCAAGGGTGGCGGTGCAGCCCTGCTCATGGAAAAGGTCGTTGCCAGCTATTCCAAGGACTCTATCTGGATTGTCGATGAAAGCAAGCTAGTGGAAACACTCGGAGCCTTCAAACTGCCGGTTGAAGTGGTTCAATACGGTTCTGAAAATCTTTTCCGACTGTTTGAGAAGAAGGGCTATCGTCCAAGTTTCCGTATGAAGGACGGCCAGAAATTGGTGACCGATATGCAGAATTTCATCATTGACCTGGATTTGGAACGAATTTTGGATACGCTTGCTTTGGCCAATGAACTGGACCACACAGTTGGAGTAGTAGAGCACGGTCTCTTCATCAACTTGATTTCAAGAGTCATCGTGGGAACAGCAGAAGGTCCTAAAATCCTTACTAAAGAATAGTTGAAAACGCTTCTCATTTTTTTAGAAAATGAGAGCTTTTTTATGTTATAATTAAAAGACGAACGTTTATTTACAAAAAAAAGGAGAGCAATATGCCTAAATTTAAACGTATTCATCTGATTGTCCTGGATTCTGTGGGAATCGGTGCGGCGCCAGATGCCAACAACTTTACCAATGCAGGCGTGCCAGACGGTGCCTCAGACACCTTAGGACACATTTCAAAAACAGTCGGCTTGGATGTGCCAAATATGGCTAAACTGGGCCTCGGCAATATCCCTCGTGAAACACCTCTGAAAACAGTTCCTGCCGAGGAAAATCCGACAGGTTATGCGACAAAATTGGAAGAAGTATCACTTGGTAAGGATACCATGACGGGTCACTGGGAAATCATGGGCCTCAACATTACCGAACCTTTCGATACCTTCTGGAATGGTTTCCCTGAGGAAATTTTGACCAAAATCGAAGAATTTTCAGGTCGTAAGGTCATCCGCGAGGCCAATAAACCTTACTCTGGAACGGCTGTGATTGATGATTTTGGTCCTCGTCAAATGGAAACTGGGGAGCTCATCATTTACACCTCAGCAGACCCTGTTCTTCAGATTGCCGCTCATGAGGACATTATTCCGCTTGAGGAGCTCTATCGTATCTGTGAGTACGCGCGTTCTATTACCTTAGAACGTCCAGCCCTTCTGGGTCGTATCATTGCCCGTCCTTATGTTGGTGAGCCTGGTAACTTTACCCGCACGGCCAACCGCCACGACTATGCCGTTTCTCCATTTGAGCCAACTGTTCTCAATAAACTGGCAGATGCTGGTATCTCGACCTACTCTGTTGGTAAAATTAGCGATATTTTCAACGCCTCAGGCATTACCAACGACATGGGCCACAACAAAAATAACAACCACGGTGTCGATACCCTCTTGACAACCATGGGTCTGGCTGAGTTTGAGACAGGATTCTCCTTCACCAATCTGGTGGATTTTGATGCCAACTTTGGTCACCGCCGTGATGCAAAGGGCTACCGTGATTGCTTGCATGAGTTTGATGCTCGCTTGCCAGAGATTATGGCTGCCATGCGTGAGGACGACCTCCTCCTCATCACAGCTGACCATGGGAATGACCCGACCTATGTCGGTACGGACCATACTCGTGAGTACATTCCGCTCTTGGCTTACAGCCCCTCCTTTACTGGCAACGGCTTGATTCCACAGGGACATTTTGCGGATATTTCGGCGACCATTGCTGAAAACTTTGGTGTGGACAAAGCCATGATTGGGGAGAGTTTCTTGGACGGACTGGTTTAATGGACGAGGAATAGCTATGGATATTTTGGGACAGATTGGCAAGGCTTTGGATGATGCTGGAAAACAGGCAGGGAATTTTGTTCAAAACGCTAATGGAGCTATTTCTCAACAATTAGACAATGCTGGAAAAATAACTCAGGAGGCTATGTTATCTACATTGGATTGGGCCTATACTACAACACTTAATGGGATTCCGGGTCAATCTACTTTAGATGAATTTGTTGAAGATTACTTGAGCAAATATGATGAAGATACTGCTATTGAAAAGCTTATTCAATTTCAAACAACAAAGGCAGCAACATCAGGTTTTGTTGCTGGCTTGGGCGGCATCATAACAATGCCTGTCACCATACCTGCCAATATCACAACAGTAATCCTATTTCAGATGAGGATGGTTGCAGCTATCGCTAAAATTAGAGGTTACGATGCAAGAAGTGATCAGGTTCAAACGTTTGTTTATTCAGCTTTAGCAGGCGTTTCTATTTCTGAAATTGCTAAGAATGCGGGAATAAATCTTGGAAATAAATTGGCACTGAGTTTCCTAAAGAAATTACCAGGAGAAGTACTAAAAAAAATCAATCATGCAGTCGGTTTTCGTCTTGCAACAAAGTTTGGTTCAACTGGAGTTATCAATTTAGGTAAGATGGTTCCTTTAATTGGTGCTATAATTGGCGGTACTTTTGATACCACAACAACTTTAATGATCGCAGATTTTGCCAAAAAGACATTTACTAAAAATGGACTCGATTTAGGGGATGGGATGGTCATTATCAAGGATGTGACCTACTCCAAATCCAAAGAAGAGGAGAACGAACAACTGACGGTCTATTACAATCCTGACTGTAGCAAATGTAAGAAATTACAAGTCTTATTACCTAGTCAGAACTTGGACATCAAGTGGGTCAATTATTTAGAAAATCCTTTGACAGAGGCAGAATTGACAGCTCTTTTGAAAAAAATGGGCAGTCAGCCCTCTGCTGTTATTCGGTTGACAGAAGAAGAGCGAGCAGGTTTGTCAGAAGAAGAACTCTTTGAGCGTTTAGTTAAAGAGCCAGCTCTTCTCAACCGTCCCATTATCGAGAGAGAACAGGCAGCATTTCTCTGTCGTCCGTTCGACATCATCAAGGAAAAAATGCCAGAATACGACTGGTCAGCTTATTTATAAAGGAGAAAATATGAGTTTACTTGCAAAAATTTATGAAACAAAAGCTTATTTGGAAGAAAATGGAATGATTAAGCCAGAATTTGGCTTGATTTTGGGTTCTGGCTTGGGCGAATTGGCCCAAGAAGTTGAAAATGCCATTGTCATCGACTATGCGGATATTCCAAACTGGGGCAAGTCAACAGTTGTAGGTCACGCTGGTAAGTTGGTTTATGGTGATTTGGCAGGACGTAAGGTCTTAGCTCTTCAAGGTCGTTTCCACTTCTACGAAGGAAATCCGATGGAAGTTGTGACTTTCCCAGTTCGTGTCATGAAAGCTCTTGGTTGTGAAGGCGTGATTGTCACCAATGCCGCAGGTGGTATTGGCTATGGTCCAGGTACCCTTATGGCTATTACAGACCACATCAACATGACTGGTCAAAATCCATTGATTGGCGAAAACTTGGAAGAGTTCGGACCACGTTTCCCAGATATGTCAAATGCCTACACTAAAGAATACCGTGAAAAAGCTCATGCCGTTGCGGAAAAATTGGGTATCAAGTTGGACGATGGTGTCTATCTAGGTGTGACAGGTCCTACCTATGAGACTCCTGCTGAAATCTTGGCCTTCAAGACTATGGGTGCCCACGCAGTTGGGATGTCAACAGTACCAGAAGTCATCGTGGCAGCTCACTCAGGCATGAAAGTCTTGGGGATTTCTGCTATCACAAACTTTGCGGCTGGTTTCCAATCCGAACTCAACCACGAGGAAGTCGTAGAAGTAACCGAGCAAATCAAGGGTAACTTCAAGGGCTTGGTCAAAGCTATCTTGGCAGAATTGTAGGAGGGACCAATGACCAGCAAACCCTGGTTATGAGCCTTTCAATGGTGCTTCGATTATTTGTGCAGTAATTTCCTATCTGATTATTTTATTTATACTGCAATATAATAAGGTTGTTCACTTAAAAGAGGAGATTACCACTTCTTACAATGCAATAGAGATTAAACAACTACATGTTACAAAGTTGTTGGACCAACTGCAAGAAGTGACGGATAAAATTGTAGATCACGAGTTAAAAATGTCTGTGAAGAATACCTTTTCCGAGTTAATTGAAGAGGAGAAGCAGTCAGACCGTCTGACTGCAGAAGGAAACGATGACAATCATCATCAGACCAAGAAGAAATTCACTTCCAATTCGGGTTCAAACAATTTCCATGACCATCTGTCGCAACAATCTGAAAAAGTTACAAAGTTGGTGGAACGGATCGAACGGGATACAAAAGGAAGAGCTGATGAGAGTCTGCGTGATTTGATGCGAGAAATCAAAGAAGCTGAAGCTCTGGTGACCAACCAACGCCTGTATTACAACGATACGGTTTCACAATACAATAAATCAATCTATGCCTTGCCATTTGCCTTCTTAAGAGGGACACTTGGTTTTAAGGAACAAGCCTATATGTAACCTTGTCAATTTGGAATCTGTGTTACATAAATAGAGTAAAGAAAGGAAGGGCTAGTAGCCCTTTGTGAAAAAAATGAGTATCCATATTTCCGCAAAACCAGGCGAAATCGCTGATAAGATTTTGCTTCCTGGTGATCCGCTTCGTGCTAAATTTATCGCTGAAAACTTCCTTGAAGATGCTGTGTGCTTCAACGAGGTCCGCAATATGTTCGGCTACACAGGTACTTATAAGGGCCACCGTGTTTCTGTCATGGGAACTGGTATGGGGATGCCATCCATTTCCATCTACGCCCACGAGCTCATCAACGAATACGGTGTGAAAAAATTAATCCGCGTTGGAACCGCGGGCTCACTGAGTGCTGATGTTCATGTTCGTGAATTGGTCTTGGCGCAAGCAGCTGCAACCAACTCTCGTATGATTAATATTGATTGGCCGGAATATGACTTGCCACAAATTGCAAGTTTCAACCTTTTGGATAAGGCATATCATATTGCTAAAGACCTTAATTTGACAACGCATGTCGGCAATGTCTTGTCTTCAGACAGTTTCTATTCTCCAAAACTCTTCAGTCGTAACTTGGAACTGGGGCAAATCGGTGTCAAGGCGGTTGAAATGGAAGCGGCAGCCCTCTACTATCTGGGTGCTAAATTCGGTGTCCAAACCCTAGCTATCATGACCATTTCTGATAGCTTGGTCAATTCAGATGAGGATACAACGGCAGAAGAACGCCAAAATACCTTCACAGACATGATGAAGGTTGGTCTGGAAACCTTGATTGCGGAATAGGCCGGACTAAGGAGTAACTTGTGATAAGGAGGAATGTATGACATTTGCACACTTTGAACCAACTCGAAATGTAGAAGATTTTCACTTGGCAGGATTTGCTTATTATGACGGATTAGATGTTGTCGAAGAGTTAAAATTGGGAACTTCTCTAGATTTACTGGCTGAACCAACTAATCCTTATGATTCAGAAGCGGTGCTTATTCTTTATCGGGGGAAGAAATTGGGCTACATTCCAAAATACAAGAACAGTTTAATCAGCCGGATGCTTTTTTATGGACACGGGGATATTTTGGAAGCTCGCGTTCAAATGATTGATTTGACGGAACATCCTGACCGTCAACTACGCGTGGTTGTTAAGTTTAAGGACAATCGTCCGACAGCCTAAATCAGTAGACAGAGAAGTTATCAGGTTAATCTGTAACCGTTTGAAAGACGAACTAAGTTCTATTTGTAGGCTCTTTGTCAACTGTAGTGGGTAGGTGAAAAGCTAACACCTAGAGAGGACGAAATTCGTTCTCTCTTTTTGTATA
>NZ_JBIMJM010000018.1:0-33733 GCF_043674115.1 Streptococcus sp. A34
GGTTCACGTTATGTCTTGATCCCATCTAAGACAATTGGTTCTGAAACAGGTACAGTTGAAGGTGGTAAGACAACTGAGATCACTTATGTGTATAAGAAAGTCGCTACCTGGATTCCACAAATTCCAGGTGTACCAGCAGGAGAAGAACCAAAAGTTCCATATCCATTCGATCCTGAGAATCCAGATAAGCCAATCGATCCAACAACCCCTTACCCAAATAATGAAGTTCCATCAATTCCACATGTTCCAGGCTACACACCAATAGATCCGAAGACCAACGAACCATTGAAACCAGTTGATCCAACAGATCCAAGCAAGGGCTATGTGCCACCAACTCCAGACGAGTCAGGTATCGACACACCAATCCCTTACGTTCAAAATGGTAACGTTGTGGTGAACTATGTGACTGAAGATGGTACACCAATTAAGGCACCTGTTCAAGACGAAACAAACGCTCCAGCAGGTAAGTCTTATGACACAACTGACAACAAGCCAAACACTATCACTACAGAAGATGGTACAACTTATGAGCTTGTTCGTGTGGAAGGTTCAGAAACTGGTACTGTTGTAGGTGGTAAGACTACTGAAGTAACATACGTTTACCGCAAAGTAGAAACACCTGCTAAGAAGGTTGTAACAAACCACGTTGACGAAGACGGTAACCCAATTGCACCGCAAGAAGAGGGTACAACACCTAACAAGTCAATCCCAGGATACGAGTTCACAGGTAAGACTGTAACAGATCCAGACGGTAACACAACTCACATCTACCGTAAGAAACCAACGACGCCTGTAACGCCTACAGAACCAGGTAAGCCAGTGACACCACCAGTAACTCCGGTTGTACCAGGTAAACCTATAACCCCATCTGTGCCAGGTAAACCTGTAACCCCAGTTACACCAGCAACACCAGCAACACCAGAAGCAGCTCAATTGCCAAACACGGGTGAAACTTCTTCATCTGCGGCAGCAATTCTTGGTGCAGGTATGCTAGTTGCAGCTCTTGCGCTTGCAGGTAAACGTCGTCGTAACGAAGACTAATCTGTTCTCATTCTTGTGTGTCCTCCGACTATACAAGTAAAGAATGACAATAGAAATTGGAAAGGTTAGCTTTCCCAATAAGCTGTTCTACGCTAGTAGTGGGCAGATAAAAATTAAGAGAGAACATGTGTTCTCTCAGACTGAAGACAAAGTTCTTAGAATTGATTTTCTAAGGGCTTTTTCATATGTAAAGTAGTATAATAGAGATAGGAATACTAGCTAATATATAGAGGGAAAATTGCTATGTTACACATTGCAGGTGATTACGCTGAAACTCAAGCTGATTCATAAAGCACCTCCTCAACAAGTTCAATATTCATAATATCTTTCAATTTCAAATTGATGTGACCTGTTGTAGTTTTTATCAAAATGAAATCTTTGGTCAGACTTGGAATTGTTCCAGTGTAGGAAACATGCTTGTTTTTTTCAATCACATGAATTGTTTTTCGATGAGAAGTTGAGCGATTTTCTGGTGAACGACGGTTGCAATTTGGTGGTTCTTCTTGACCAGAGAAGTTTCTGCGACAGCCATTTTTCCGCAATTTTTACAGCAGAAATGGCGCTTTCTCAAGCGGATAAGCAGAGGGTATCCAGCAGATTCTAAGTAGGGAATTTTAGAGGCTTTCTGGAAATCGTATTTAGCCATTTGACCATGACAAGAGTGGCATTTAGGAGCTGAATAATCCAAATGACTATGAAGCTCTTTGTGCGTTCCCGTATCGTATTCATTAGTGATAATAATATTTTTGTCTTTTATTCCGAGAAAATTTGTGATACTATCCTCGCTTTATTATTTCTTGGCTCGGGGATAAACAGTCACTTCCCTGACTGTTTATCTATTCCATATGATTCCTTTCTAATGATGGTTTAGTCTTTTTTCATTATAGGTCATATGGGACTTTTTGATACTCAAAAAGGCTCCATAATCTCTATAGGGGATTTACCCACTACAGTCTTATAGAGCCGTTTTTTGAGTTTTTCGGTGCTTCCAACCACAAGTTATTGATCCGGTCAATCATCGAGCGGATGAAGTGGCGTAACTGATTTTATTAGTTGCTAAAATATAACCATAGAAAAAGCCACAGCTCAGCTGTGACCTTATTTCTATCCTACAAATTCTGTAATTTCTTTTTCGATATTGGCGATTTTTTCTTCAGCTTCACCTAAGGTTGCGCCAACTGTTGCGATGTAGAATTTGATTTTTGGTTCGGTACCTGATGGGCGAACGGCAAACCAGCTATCGTCTGTCAAGGTGTACTTGAGCACATCTGACGGAGGTGTTGTCAGTTCAGTTGTCGTTCCGTCAAGAGCGACAGCCTTTTGCAGAGCGAAGTCCTCGAAGAGAGCAATGTCTGTCTTGTTGAACTGCTCAGGAGCATGCTCACGGAACTTAGCCATGATAGCCTTGATTTGCTCGGCACCGTCTTTACCAGAAAGAGTAACAGAGATGGTTTTCTCAGCGAAGTAACCGTATTCCTTGAAGATTTCGTCGATACCATCTGCCAAGGTCATGCCACGAGAGCGGTAGTAGGCAGCAATCTCTGCGACCATCAGAACGGCTTGAATGGCATCCTTATCGCGCACGAATGGCTTAATCAAGTAACCAAAGCTTTCTTCAAAACCAAACATGTAAGTATGGTTGTGTTTTTCTTCAAATTCTTGGATTTTCTCAGCGATGAATTTGAAACCTGTCAAGACGTTGAACATGGTTGCGCCATAGCTTTCAGCTATCTTAGTTACCAGTTCAGTTGACACGATTGATTTAGCAAGGGCAGCGTTTGCTGGGAGGGTACCTGCTTGTTTATGCGCTTCAAGGACATACTTAGCAATGATAGCACCGATTTGGTTACCAGACAGGTTCCAGTATGAACCGTCTGCCTGACGAACTTCGACGCCAACGCGGTCAGCATCTGGGTCTGTTGCCAGCAATACATCTGCACCAACTTCGCGGCCAAGTTCTTCGGCAAGTGCAAAAGCAGCTTGACTTTCAGGGTTTGGAGAGGCAACTGTTGAGAAGTCTGGGTCAGCTGTTGCTTGGCTTTCGACAACTGCCACAGACTCAAAGCCAGCTTCAGCCAAGGCACGACGAGCCAACATCTCACCAGTACCGTGAAGTGGGGTATAGACAATCTTCATGTCCTTACCATGCTCAGCAATCAAGTCTTTGTTGATATTGATAGACTTGAGCTCATCCAGGTAGAGGCAGTCTGTCTCTTCACCGAGAACCGTAATCAGACCATTAGCCTTGCTTTCTTCCAAGTCAGCCAATTCCACTGCAAATGGATTGTCAATAGCACGGATGTAGTCTGTCAAAGCAGAGGCATCTGCTGGTGGCATTTGTCCACCATCTTCGCCGTAAACCTTGTAACCATTGAATTCTTTAGGGTTGTGGCTGGCAGTCACCATGATACCTGCAACGGCATTGTAGTGGCGGACAGCAAAGGACAATTCTGGTGTTGGGCGTAGGCTTTCAAAGACGTAAGACTTGATGCCATGGGCTGCCAAGACCTGTGCGGATTCAAAGGCAAATTCTGGAGAGAAGTGGCGAGTGTCGTAAGCAATCGCTACCCCACGTTTTTTAGCTTCTTCACCTTTAGACTCGACCAATTTTGCCAAACCTTCGGTTGCTTGACGCACCACGTAGATATTGATGCGGTTGGTACCAGCACCGATATAGCCACGCATACCCGCTGTACCAAATTCAAGATTTGTATAGAAGGCATCTTCCTTGGTTTTTTCATCCATAGCCAATAAATCCTGACGAAGGTAGTCAGGCAGGTCAGCAACATCTAGCCAAGTTTGATAGGTTTCTTGATAAGACATAGGATATCTCCTTAAAAAATTTTTTCTATTAAACGCTTTCATTATACCATTTTCAAAAAAAAAAATCATGCTTTCACATGATTTTCTGAGATTTATTTTACAACTTTCTGCAAAATCGGAACAATGGCTACGGTCAATAGGGCTGAGACAATCAATTCCGTGATGGAGTTGATAGAAACGATGCCTGCTAGGACCAGTTTAATGTCGCCCTTGTAGACAGAGCCAAAGAAAATGAAAATACCGGACAGGACAAAAATGGTATTGGTCAATGTACCAGTCAGCCCCGCCATAGCCAGCCCAGGCTTATTGCTCAGCCATTTGTAGATATAATAAGGCGTGACCCCAATCAAAATTCGTGGGACAAGGGCAATCAGAATAGAGTAGAAGTTCCCGTTTTCCACCAAGGGGCTAAAGACATAGCTCATAGGCGATAGGATAATGGAATTTCGGATAATGGACATGACGCCCATGAAGCCGCCTAGCTTGGCTCCCAGCTTTGGTCCGTAGAGGATGCTAGCAATGATGACAGGGATGTGGGTAATGGTTGGCTTGACAGGAAGTACGAAGCTGGCAAAAATAGCCTGGCTGATGACCTCGATAATGATCATAATGGCGATAAAAATGGCTGTCATGGCCACCTGATTGGACTGTCTATTTCTCACTTAAAATTCTACTCACTTTCTCTATGATGATGTTAACCTCAGCCAGGGCCCCAGTTCCAAAATCACCGCAGGCAAGCAGGGCCTCCCGAGGCTTGATTTCTTCATAGCCATAGCTTGTCAAGGTCTTCAGATTGTGTTGTGTGGCTGGGTGGAGGTACATATTAGTATTCATGGCAGGAGCGACCAATTTTGGCACCCCGATAGGGATGGCCAGAGCCGTCGCCGTCACCATATTGTCTGCCATACCGTTTGCTAGCTTGGCGATAGTATTGGCCGAGGCAGGAGCCACCAGGAAAAGGTCCGTTTCCTTGGCAATATCGATATGCTTGATAGAGGCAGGATTTTCCTCCAGCATGAGGTCGGTATGGACCAGATTTTTGGACAGGGCTTGAAGGGTCAAGGGCGTGATAAAGTCCATAGCAGAGCGGCTCATGAGGACTGTCACAGAGTGACCGAGTTTTGTCAGCTGGCTGGTGATGTCAGCTGCCTTGTAGGCGGAAATAGACCCTGTCACCGCAAGCGTAATTCTTGCCATAGTCTTACCCCTTTTCTACGGTATTTAAAATGAGTTGGGCGATGTCCTGCTTGGTTTCCGCAGGAATAGCCTCGGTCTGAGACACCAGGTAGCCCAGATGTTTGTCGGCAGTAATGTCCACTAGGTCGTTGGCCAGGATGTAGTCTGCCTTGTTGCGCTGGATGCTATCTCGTGCCACGGCAAATAGTTCTTCCTTGGGCACGTCAACCAGTAACTTAAAGCCAATCAACTGGATGCCTGGATTCCATTGTTTGACATGGGAGATAACTTTGGGTGTTTTTTTCAAGAAGAGCACCTGGTAGTCAGCCTTGGATGAAATCTTGGTTTCCGTATTTTTCTTCTCCAGCAGGCTGGTGATGTCCTCTGTTTCCCTAACCTCGTCCAAGCCAGTCATATAGACCGGTGTGTAGTCGGAAACGGCCATGCTGTGGATGAGGACTTGGTGGGTCTTGACAAGAGGTTCAAGAGTTTCTTTCAGGCTCTCTACATTGGTGATTTCTACAATTGTCAGATGAGGATGAGATGTTGGCTTGACAGCTTGCTTGGTTGTCACCAAAGTTACCTCGTGCCCTCTTGCCAGAGCCTGTTCGGCAATGATTTTTCCTAAGGTACCTGTTGCGTGGTTGGTGATAGCCCTGACCTGGTCAATAACCTCACTGGTTCCACCTGATGTAATGATTATTTTCATGTCCATATTGTACTAAATTTTCCATTTTTCGTAAAGTTTTCGCGACCAATAGACTATTACTAAAATGGAATCAAACTATAACTGTTATTGAATGATAGTCCGCTACAAAATCCGAATACTCTTACTATTTTTCATAAAAATGTTTCCGATTTTCCATGGGGATGTGATATACTGGAAAAAAATATTTCGCTAAGGGGAGCCAGCATGAAAACAGACATTGAAATTGCACAGAGTGTTTCACTCAAGCCGATTACAGAGATTGTTGAGCAGGTCGGAATTGGATTTGATGACCTCGAATTATACGGAAAATACAAGGCTAAATTGTCTTTTGATAAAATCAATGCAGTCAAGGACAATGAGCTTGGCAAGTTAATTTTGGTAACAGCCATCAACCCAACTCCAGCTGGAGAAGGCAAGTCCACTGTGACTATTGGATTGGCAGATGCTCTGGCAAAAATTGGCAAGAAAACCATGATTGCCTTGCGGGAGCCATCGCTTGGACCTGTAATGGGTGTCAAGGGGGGAGCTGCTGGTGGTGGCTATGCGCAGGTTCTACCGATGGAAGATATCAATTTGCATTTCACAGGGGATATGCACGCCATTACAACAGCTAACAATGCCCTGTCTGCTCTGATTGATAATCATTTGCATCAAGGAAACGAGTTGGGCTTGGATCCGCGCCGGATTATTTGGAAACGGGTGGTAGACCTAAATGATCGCGCCCTTCGTAAGGTCACAGTTGGTCTGGGTGGACCGCTGAACGGTGTACCGCGTGAAGATGGCTTTGATATTACGGTTGCCTCTGAAATTATGGCCATTCTCTGCTTGGCGACGGACCTAGACGACCTCAAAGAACGCTTGGCAAGCATTGTCATTGGGTATCGCTATGACCGTACACCGGTTTTTGTTCGGGATTTGCAGGTGGAAGGAGCGCTGACTCTCATTCTCAAAGATGCGATTAAACCAAATTTGGTTCAAACCATTTATGGTACGCCCGCTTTGGTTCATGGTGGTCCCTTTGCCAATATTGCCCATGGTTGTAACTCAGTCCTTGCGACTACGACGGCTCTACGTTTGGCAGATTATACGGTCACAGAGGCTGGTTTTGGAGCAGATTTGGGTGCAGAGAAATTCTTGGATATCAAGACACCGAATTTGCCAAAATCGCCTGATGCCGTGGTGATTGTTGCCACGCTGAGAGCTCTGAAGATGCACGGTGGTGTCGCAAAATCAGACCTTGCGACTGAGAATGTCGAGGCTGTTAAAGCTGGATTTGCCAATCTCAAGCGCCATGTCGAAAATATCCAGAAATACGGTGTTCCAGCTGTCGTTGCCATCAATGAATTTGTATCTGATACAGCTGACGAAATCGCTGCACTCAAAGAACTGTGTGGTCAAATCGGTGTTCCTGTCGAACTTGCCAGTGTCTGGGCAGACGGTGCGGCCGGTGGAGTTGCTTTGGCTGAAACGGTAGTCGCAACCATTGAAAAACAGCAGGCCAACTACCAAGCCATTTATCAGTCTGACGATGATTTGGCAACCAAGGTCAGTAAGATTGTGACGCAGATTTACGGTGGAACGGGTGTCGTTTTTGAAAAGAAAGCCCGCAATCAATTGGCCGAATTTGCCAAGAATGGCTGGGATAAAATGCCTGTTTGTATGGCCAAGACCCAGTACAGTTTTTCAGATGATCCATTTGCGCTGGGGGCACCGACTGATTTCGATATTACTGTCCGTGAATTTGTACCAAAATTAGGTGCTGGCTTTATCGTGGCTTTGACCGGTGATGTCATGACCATGCCTGGTTTGCCAAAAGCACCTGCGGCTCTCAACATGGACGTGGCAGCAGATGGTTCAGCCTTGGGCTTGTTTTAGAAATGAGTTTATGATTAGAACCAGCCTAATTGAATAAAAATACAAAAAAGTCTCGCTGTGAGACTTTTTGAGTTTGTAGACAAAATCTCTTTTCAGACTTTCCTGAGGTGATGTCGGACGGTAGTAAACTTTCTTGTTTCTAGGTTTACTCCTCAAACAGTCCCCCAGACTGTTTGAGCTACCTACGGAATTCCATACCTAGTATTTGAGCCTAAGGTCTCAAATACTCCGAATGCCTGAAACGGACAACGTTTCAGGCATTTTCATCACAGCGGAAAGTCCTGACTTAGGGCTCGTTCCGCTCGCAAAATAAACTAAATTTTTGTTTTTTCTTAGTAGAGCTACTCAGTTTATTTATCCAGAATTTAGTTTGTCTGTATTCTGAAAAAGTCTCGCTGTGAGACTTTTTTAGATGCTGTCTAGCCTGTATAGTCCTTGCTTGCTTAGTTTGTAAACTTGATGACAGACCTCCCTCAAAAATCGCCGATCGTGCGAGACGCAGATAAGTGTCCCCTGATAATCCGATAATAATTTACGAATGTAGGGCTGTGAAATGGGTGAAAAATTGCGACTGGGCTCGTCTAGTAGTAAAACATTGGCCTTGTCCAATACCATTTTTAAGAGCAGTAATTTTGCTTGTTGCCCACCAGATAAATCGGAAATAGCATGGTGAACCTCTTCGCGGGTGAATTGGAGACTGGCCAGGTAGGTGAGAGCAGCCTCTTGTTCCTCTTTATCCTTTTCTCCTGCTAAAAATGCGAGAGGAGTTTTGCTTAATGGCAATAAATCTGCGTAGTGCTGAGGCATGTAGCCCAGCTGTAGGTCAGACCTGGTTTGCAGATGCTGATAGAGGAACTTGATGAGGCTGGATTTTCCGACACCATTGGCTCCGATAATGCCGACTTTTTCACCAGCCTTGACCTTCATGAAGAGATTTTTGACCAACAGGCGTTCATGGCACCACAGTTCTTCACCCTGTACGTCGATAATCTGTTTGTGAGCTGGTACCGGCTGAATGTCAGAGAAGAACAGGTGAATGGCATCTTCATGGTAGGGCATTTTGGTCATGCTTTCTGCCTGTTTTTCATAGCGCCTTTCCCTAGCTAAAACAGATTTCATCTTTTTGGCTACTAGCCGTCCAGCTGTTGCATCATGGGTATTGAGCAAGGTATTCCGGACCTGAGATTTTTGGCGACGGTGTTTTTCCATGACTTTTTCAAATTCCTTGCGGTCGTTTTGCGCTTGCTGGATCTGTTTATAGTAGGCTGCCTCGCGCCGGTCACGGTAGGCTTGATAATCTATGGTCTGAACGCTTGTTTTGGCCAGCATTTTTTTCTTTACAGATTGTAAATGCACAATTTTTGTGGCAGTTTTAGCAAGAAAATCCTCATCGTGTGAGACGTAGACAATCGTTTTGGAGCTAGTGGCAATATAGTTTTCCAACCATGAGAGCGTATCTAGGTCTAGGTCGTTTGACGGTTCGTCTAGGAAAATAATATCAGAATGCTTAGCGAGCGATTTGATGAGTTGGATTTTAAGTTTTTCTCCACCGGACAGGCTAGAAATCAATTGGTCACTGCTCAATCGGTCACTGTCAAAAGCCAGTTGGTCGGCGTAGCGATAGAGCAGTCCGAAATCAATATCCAGATCTACTTGAGAAAAGAAGTAGTCATTGAGTGTCAGCTCTGCCATTTCCAAAGGAAGAGACTGTGGGATGTAGATCGGTGCGGTGAAGTGGCGCTGAATCGTGCCACTTATCAGGAGATAGTCTGCTACCATGTCTGGATTGAGCAAGGTCTTGAGAAGGCTGGACTTGCCATTGCCTTCTTCACCAATGATCGCCACCTTATCGCCACTATTGATGGTGAGGGTGAGGTTGGCTACGAGTGGACGCAGGTCTTTTTGGTGGTGGATCGAGAGATTTTGTGTTGTGATGAGCATAAGGCCTCCTTGTATGAGAAAAAAACACACTACTTACTCAGTAGCGTGCCTGCTCAAAAAAGACCTATTTTGGGAATAGGAGAACAGGAAAAATAGACACAGGCAAGCTACCTCTAAGTATAAACTTAATAGAGATTACTTGTCTGTGTCCATGGTCCTTTACCTCGTATTCTTTTGATAGTATTACTATATCTGATTGGGAATAATTTGTCAAGCCATATCATCATTTTCGAATATGGTTTGGTCAGTTTTTCCGTTGACAATGTTAGCAATGGTCTGGGCAACCTTTTCCACGGCAATTGGTCGACCGGCCCAAGCTGGACTTGCAGGTTCCATTTTTTCCAGAATAGCCTGGGCTCTTTCATTTGTCCCTGCCTTGCCTGGACCGTACATCATGCTAGGACGGACGATGCTCGTTTTGAAGGATTGCGCCAAGAGATAATCCTCCGCCTCTTTTTTAGCCTTGCGGTAGCCTTCTGGCGTCGCAAGCCCTTCGAGGTGGGTAGATACGTAAATGTAGTGGTGGTCACTTTTATCAGCCATAACATCCGCAATCACCTTGGCAGCACCGAGAATGACCTTATCATAGGTTAAGCCTTTTTCGGGCTCTTCTTTGACCATGCCGACCAAGTTAATGACAACAGTATGGTCATTAAGCAATTCCTTCCACTGATCTGCTTGATAGAGGTCTGCCTCTACCCAGTTGACGTCTGGACGGAATTTTTTGCTATTTTCAGGATCAAATGACCGTGTAATAGCAGTTAGCTGATGACCGCTCGCAATCAATTTTTCCATCACTTCTTGACCTAAAAAGCCACTTGCTCCGAATAAAAGTACATTTGACATAAGAATTCCTCCCTTGAATATCACTATGTAGTAATTATACACCTATTTTGAGCATTTGTCACATATAAAACATCCTTATGCTATAATGAAAGGGAAAAGGAGAAATCGCAATGCCAATAAGGAATATAAGACAATCAGAGCAACTAGAAATTGATACTACCGTACGCCTTCGTGCCTATGATGGTCAATATGAGCTTGCTTTTGACTGGCATCAAAATATGGAGCTAGTCTGGTTGGTTGACGGTGTGAAAGAAGCCTACAGCTTGGAAAAATTAGCTAGGATGTACCGTTTTTTATCGGAAAATGGCGAGTGCTACTGGATAGAAATTCGGGAAAAGTGTGGTTGGAGACCAATTGGAGACGTGACCCTGCTGGCAGATGACTTTGCGATTTCCATCGGCGATAGCCGTTACTGGGCAAGGGGCATTGGTGGCAAGGTCTTAAAACGGATGATAGAACGTGCGAAAGAGCTAGGCTTCACAGAAATTCGAGTAGGAGAAATTTATGATTGGAATATTGGTTCCCAGCGTCTGTTTGAGAAGATGGGATTTAGCAGGCTCGAAAAAACAGAGAAGGGCTGGTCTTACAAGGTGACAGTATAATGATGATTAATAGTCCCGGTGCTGGGAAATCGACCTTTTCACTCTACTTTCCTTGTATCGGGGCAAGATGGGCTTTATATTACATCCAGAAAAGACGCTAATAATAATTTGAAGAAACTCAAAAAACCTTGACAAAGCAAGGTTTTTTCTAATCTTTATACGTTCAGGACCTTATCCAGGAAGTCTTTGAGACGTGGGTGTTGTGGGTTGTCGAAGATTTGTTCGGGTGTGCCGTCTTCAAGGAATTCACCGCCGTCTGTAAAGATGACGCGATTAGCAACCTTGCGGGCAAAGCCCATCTCGTGCGTAACAATCAACATGGTCATGCCTTGCTCAGCTAGGTCTTTCATAACGTTGAGTACGTCGCCGACCATTTCTGGGTCAAGGGCAGACGTTGGTTCATCAAAGAGCATGATGTCTGGGTTCATAGCCAGCGCGCGGGCAATAGCTACACGCTGTTTCTGACCACCGGACAGGCTATCTGGCATAGCGTCACGCTTGTCTGCTAGACCGACCTTTTCCAGTAATTCCATGCCGACTTTCTCGGCTTCAGCCTTATTCAATTTTTTATGTTCGATAGGAGCAAAGGTGATATTTTCTAAGACGGACATGTGTGGGAAGAGGTTGAAGTGCTGAAATACCATTCCGACATTTTCACGGAAGGCATCAACATCTGTTTTAGGGTCAGTCAGATTGTAACCATCTACCATAACATGACCACTTGTGATGGATTCCAGGAGGTTGAGTGTACGAAGGAAGGTTGATTTACCAGATCCAGAAGGACCGATAATGCAGACAACATCCCCCTCGTAGAATTTTGCAGAGACGCCTTTCAAGACCTCGTTTTTCCCGTAAGACTTGTGCAGGTCTTCAACATTGATTTTTAATAAAGCCATTATTTGCCTCCTTTTTCAAGTTTACGTGCCAAGCGAGTCAAGAGGGTGATAACCACCAAGTATATGATAGCAAGGATTGCATACATACGGAAGGATTGGTAGTTACGGGCAATGATAATCTTACCAGCTTGGAAGAGTTCGACAAGACCAATCGCAGAGATGATGGTCGTATCTTTCAATGTAATAACGAATTGGTTGATAAAGTTTGGCAGCATGATTTTACCAGCCTGTGGCAGGATAATCTTGCGCATGGTTGTCCCGTAGGAAATACCCAAACTGCGTGATGCCTCCATTTGTCCCGCAGGAACGGCTTGAATACCACCGCGGACAATTTCTGCGATATAGGCACCGGAGTTAAGCGATAGGGCAATGGTACCGGCTACGAAGTCGTTGATTGGTGATTGTTGACCAGTGATAGACTCAATCAAGTTTGGAATACCCCAGAAGATGAAGGCTGCAACAATCATCAACGGAATACCACGAACCACATCAACGAAGACGGATGAGATAACACGAAGGGCCTTGATTGGGCTCACCGCAAACATACCAAAGATAATACCGATGACGATAGCAATGGCAAATGACAAGAGAGCCAAACCAACAGTAATACCAAGACCAGACAGGAGCTGACCGTAGTTGTTTTTCAAGAGACCGAAAATGGTGGTTTCATCAACTGTTTCAGTGGCTGTGCTTGGTGTTGTCTCTTCTTTGGCATTGAAGTATTTGTTGAAAATCTCATCGTACTTGCCTGATTCTACCAATGCAGCCAAGCCATTGTTGAACATTTCAATCAGTTCAGGATTGCTGCCTTTTTTCACAGCAAATCCGTATTCACCAGATTTTTCACCTGGGATTGGAGTAGCGAAATCACGACCTTGTTGAATAGCGTAGAGGAGGACCGCTTCATCATCCATGAGGGCGTCAATTGAGCCAGAGTTGAGACTGTCGTACATGCCAGAAGCCTCGTCGAAGGCCTTCAAAGTATAACCATACTTGTCTTTGTTGCTTTCCAAGAAAGTGTAAGACGCTGTACCGTTTTTGGCACCGACTGTCTTTCCTTCGAGGTCTTCATAGGATGCAATGTCACTGCCGTTTTTAACAGCCAGCAGGATATTAGACGAGTAGTAGGCATCTGAGAAATCAAAGATTTCCTTACGAGCGTCAGTAATCGACATACCAGCGATAACGGCATCTGCTTGACCAGCTTGGACAGCGTTAAGGGCTGCATCGAAACCAGGATTTTGGATAGTGATGGTGATTCCTTGTTGCTCCGCAATGGCCTTGATCAATTCCATGTCAATGCCGACGTACTTACCAGACTCGTCCTGGTATTCAAATGGGGCAAATGATGAATCTGAAACGATCGTGTAGCTTGACTTGATAGGGTTTGCTTTTTTAGTAGCATCACCAGATAATTTCAAGCGAGATGAGTAGTTCTGCGTATCAGCAGAGGCGGTAGCTGCACCAAACCATTTATTCATGATTTTTTCGTAGGTACCGTCTTCTTTCATAGCTGCAAGAGCCTTATTGAAATCATCAACGAGGTACTCATATTGGCTTCCTTTTTTAACAGAGAAACCAAATGATCCAATTGGTTCGCCAGGGATGTCCAAGCTCAGGTCTTGCCCTTGTTGGATAGCGTATTGGATAACCGCCTCATCGTCCATAGCAGCGTCAATAGCGCCAGTGGAAAGACTGTTGTACATCGTGTCCCCTGTGTCGAAGGTTTTGATAGTAAAACCGTACTTGTCCTTGTTTTCTTCGAGGAAGGTTTGAGAAGCAGTACCGTTTTTAACACCAACTGTCTTACCTTTGAGGTCTTCATAGGAAGAAATCTTGTTAGACTTGGTTGTTGCAATGATAATCTTCGTATCAAAGTAGGGGTCTGAGAAGGTAAAGACCTTTTTGCGGGCTTCGGTAATGGTCGTACCAGCCATGAGGGCATCGGCCGAACCAGACTGGACCGCATTGACAGCAGCATCAAATCCTGGGAAGGATTGATTCATTTTCCAATTTGAACGTTTTGCAACTTCGTTGATAATATCAACATCTAATCCTTTATAAGTTTGGTCAGAATCTTTAAATTCAAATGGTGCATAGGCATTGTCAAAGACGATATCGATCGTATCATCTGCCTGGACACCTGTAAAAATAAAGAAGACCGGCAAAATGCTTGCCAATAGCATGAATAATTTTTTCTTCATTTCCATACTCCTTCTATTATAAAATAACTTTCCCATTGTATCATATTATGAAAATTAATGCAAAATCGAGGTTTTTATAATGTTAGAATTTCTGACATACAGAGTCAGCGAAATGTGAGAAAATTTAATCTTTCACCCCCGAAAAACTATTTTTTCAATGAAATGTCGGACTTGTGATAAAATAGAACCATGATCAACCGAAATACTGAAAACCAATTTAAACTAGTGTCAAAATATGCACCGTCTGGTGACCAGCCCCAAGCCATCGAAACCTTGGTCGATAATATCGAGGGTGGAGAAAAAGCCCAGATTCTCATGGGGGCGACAGGTACGGGTAAGACCTATACCATGAGTCAGGTCATTGCCCGTGTCAATAAGCCTACTCTGGTTATCGCCCACAACAAGACCTTGGCTGGTCAGCTTTATAGTGAGTTTAAGGAATTCTTCCCAGAAAATGCGGTAGAATACTTCGTGTCATACTACGATTACTACCAGCCAGAAGCCTATGTTCCGTCCAGCGACACCTATATTGAAAAGGATAGTTCGGTCAATGATGAGATTGACAAGCTCCGCCACTCAGCGACTTCAGCCCTGCTGGAACGAAACGATGTTATTGTTGTGGCTTCTGTTTCTTGTATCTACGGTTTGGGTTCACCCAAGGAATATTCAGATAGCGTGGTCAGCCTGCGTCCGGGTCAAGAGATTTCGCGCGATGAGTTGCTCAATTCTTTGGTAGATATCCAGTTTGAGCGCAACGACATCGACTTCCAACGGGGACGCTTCCGTGTACGTGGAGATGTGGTGGAGATTTTCCCAGCTTCTCGTGACGAACACGCTTTTCGTGTCGAATTTTTCGGCGATGAAATCGACCGCATCCGTGAGATTGAAAGCCTGACAGGTAAGGTTTTGGGCGATGTGGATCACTTGGCCATTTTCCCTGCCACCCACTTCGTGACCAACGATGATCACATGGAAACGGCTATTGCCAAGATTCAGGCGGAGCTGGAAGAGCAGCTCAAGGTCTTTGAATCAGAAGGAAAACTCTTAGAAGCTCAGCGATTGAAACAACGAACCGACTACGACATCGAGATGCTTCGGGAAATGGGCTACACCAACGGAGTTGAGAACTATTCTCGCCACATGGACGGGCGAAGCGAGGGCGAGCCTCCCTACACACTGCTGGACTTTTTCCCTGAAGACTACCTGATTATGATTGACGAGAGCCACATGACCATGGGGCAGATTAAGGGGATGTACAATGGTGACCGCTCACGCAAGGAGATGTTGGTCAACTATGGTTTCCGCCTCCCGAGTGCACTAGATAATCGTCCGCTGCGCAGGGAAGAATTTGAGAGCCATGTCCACCAGATTGTCTATGTATCTGCGACGCCGGGTGACTATGAAATGGAGCAGACCGATACCGTTGTCGAGCAGATTATTCGGCCGACAGGGCTTTTGGATCCAGAGGTGGAAGTCCGTCCAACCATGGGTCAAATGGATGACCTTTTAGGTGAAATCAATGCCCGTGTTGGGAAAGGCGAGCGGACTTTTATCACTACGCTGACCAAGAAAATGGCAGAGGACTTGACCGACTATCTTAAAGAAATGGGTGTCAAGGTCAAGTATATGCACTCGGACATCAAGACCTTGGAGCGTACGGAGATTATCCGTGATTTGCGTTTGGGCGTCTTTGATGTCTTGATAGGGATTAACCTCTTGCGTGAAGGGATTGACGTGCCAGAGGTTAGTCTGGTGGCAATCTTGGATGCTGATAAGGAAGGTTTCCTCCGTAATGAACGAGGGCTCATCCAGACAATCGGTCGGGCGGCCCGTAACTCTGAAGGTCATGTGATTATGTATGCAGACAAGGTCACCGAGTCTATGCGGAAGGCCATGGAAGAAACAGCCCGCCGCCGTCAAATCCAGATGGCTTATAATGAAGAACATGGTATCATTCCACAGACCATTAAGAAGGAAATCCGTGACCTGATTAGCGTAACCAAAGCTGTTACTCAGGACAAGGAAGAAGTGGTGGACTTCAATGCTCTCAACAAAGACGAACGCAAGGCTATGATCAAGAAACTGGAAGGACAAATGCAGGAAGCTGCAGAAGTGCTTGACTTTGAACTGGCAGCCCAGATTCGTGACATGGTCATCGAGTTGAAGAATAAGTAGAAAAGTAATAGAAAATCAGAACAAGGGGTATCAATCAGATGCTCTTTTTTCTATATTTTTACAGGAAGTAGTGTATACAAGTTCATGCTGAAAAATTCTTTCGATTTTTGATTCAAATTAGTCTTTGCTTTGGCCTTCTCCAGATATAAGAGTCTGACTTGCTTTCAGTAAGTTTTTAAGATGAATGTAGGGGGAAACAGATTTGTTTCGTAAACAACGATTTAGTATTCGTAAATTTTCAGTAGGAGTCGCATCAGTCTGTGTGGGTCTATTTTTAGGTGGTCAGATTGTTAACGCCGATAGTTTGCCAACTGAAAATCCAGCAACAGTTGCGGTGAGCAACAAGGATGTGCAGGCTGAGGTAGCAGCACCTGCAGTAACAGAAAATCAAGAACTGGCCATATCAGCAGAAGTTTCTGTTGAAACTGAGACAGAACCGGTAATTGAAGTGTCAGCACCAGCGGAAATTCCTATAGAACAGCCACTTGCGGTTGAGGAAGTGCCAGGAGAATCAGATCCTGAGCCAATTCTTTATCACAATCAATATAATACCATGTCTACCTTGCCAGGTACTGAGTATGCAACAGCTAAGTTCCCATTAGATCCTAATGAAAAACTGTTTGAAGAGGATATTCCCTATGTTGAGCCAGTAACTGCAGGCGACGGAGCAATATTATAGAGTTACAAGATGATACTCCTGAACAAAAGATGTTTGATGCGACGACAGGTCACTATACAGCACAGTTCAGCGTTGACTTGACAAAAGAAAAGCCAAGTGACTAGATTGTTATCGATCAATCAACGTTATGGGCAAATGGTTACGGGGATATTCTGATAAATATGACTGTAAGAAATTTGACCATTTCTGACCGTGGTTCACCGATGGTTGGTACGACGCGTTACGCTCGTACTAGTACCTATTCTCGTGCGGAAAATCCACAAATGGCTGTATTCAATAGAAACGACCAAGGTTGATTGGACCAGCAAAAAATGGCCATGCAGGAATTGGTGACCATGTCTAACCGAGCGTCCGTCTTGGGAGCGATTAGCCCAAGTGACCGCTACACTTTTGGCACAGTTATCCCGGCCTGTATGTATGCGGAAGCCAAGGCTATCATGCTCAGAAGTGAGGCAATTTACGCAAAAATCGGTAGTACAACTGCCTCTGATGCAACTTTAAATCGCGTCAAAGACCTCTTTGCTAGTTTGACAAACCGCTATAATGTCTACATGAACCGTAGCGATTTGGTCACTTAGGAAGATTTGATCAAGATTTATGGTAACTTCACAGTTAAAAATAGTGCTATTGACAATTTCTATAATTTCTACCAGGCCATGCCAGACGCCGCCAAATCACAATACGGTCTTATCAAAATTTATGACGACCCCATGGCTTTGGTGGAAATACCCTTGGATATGATGCTATTAACAATATGAATAATGCCGGTTTCAAAGGTGGTGTTATCGATGTGGAGAAAGGTCAATTTACCTGGGAAACCTATGTCATGGCTCACGAGCTCGGTCACGTTGTAGATGCTTATTCGGAAGAGACGGTACAGATCAATAATTTTTCAAGTGAGCTAGCATTCCAACCGATGGAACTCCAGTCATTGTTGCACCAGAAGAGAAAGTCATTACCAAAGGTACACAGCCGGTAGTTGAGACAGTGATGATTGAGTATGGTACTCGCTATGAGTCAGATTCTACTAAACCTGTGGGCTACTATAGTGAGACTGGTGGTGTTGACTGCAGTGAGACGACAACCACAACTTATAAAATTGACGCAGTCACTGGCGAAGTAACAGCGACAAGTACAACTACAATTATCGAACCAATTGCCAAAGTTATCATTATCGGCAGTCAACCGGCGCCAGTCGAAGAGACCCCAGTTGATGAACCAGCAGTTGTCACCCCAGAAGACGAACCACAGGTAGAAGCTCCGGTTGAGAAAACTCAGGTAGATACGCCAGTTGACGAACCAGCCGTTATAACACCAGCCGACGAGCCAGTTGTTGTAGCGCCAATTGATGAGCCACAGGGTACAATTTTGGTTGACGAGCTAATAGTTGTAGCTCCGGTTGAGGAACCTCAGGTAGAAACATCAGTTGTGGATTCAATTATCACAGCAAAAGGCGACAGCGTTACACATGAATTACCAGAGCTTGACATTACAGCCATTCTAAGTCAGGGTCACATTTTACCTACTGAAATCTTGCAAGAAACAACAGTTACTCCAACAATTTCGCATCTAGTTGGTGGTGGTGCTGCAGCTGGCGGTTCAGCAGAGGCGTATCACAAGGAACTGGTAACACTGAACAATCTGCTAGCAATCAATCCTCAGGACAAACTGCTAAAACATTGCCGATTACTGGACAAGAAGATGCTTTGACATCTCTTGGACTTGTAGTGGGAATGCTTGGATTTGGTTTAGTGAAAAGAAAAAAAGCTGAACTTGGCTAAAATATATACTCATTATGATGGGAAGTTGACCTTGTGTCAGCTTCTTTTTGGTTTTCTGCTCCTCGATTCATTAACAGTGTAGAAGGTTGAATAAAGCTAAGCCTTGTCTTCTTGGATTTTTCATGTTTCCGCTATATTTTTTCTTTTAAATCAACTATAATAGAATCATGAAAGTTTTACTCTATTTGGAAGGCAAGACAGTTCTGGAAAAATCAGGGATTGGTCGGGCCCTCCACCATCAAATGGAAGCCCTGGACATGGCTGGAATTCCCTATACGACGGACCTTTTAGGGGATTATGATGTCATTCATATCAATACCTATGGGCCACGTTCCTGGTTGCTTTTGCACGCTGCCAAACGCCATGGAAAGAAGGTCATTTTGCACGGGCATTCGACCAAGGAAGATTTTCAAAATTCCTTTATCGGATCCAATCGCCTGGCGCCATTTGTGGGAAAATATCTGGCCAGCATGTACCGAAAAGCAGATTTTATCATTACCCCGTCAGAGTATTCTAAGCAGCTCATCCAATCCTATGGGGTGACAACTCCAATCGTTGCCGTGTCCAATGGGATTGATTTGAACAAGTACAAGAAAGATGCTCGCAAAGAGGCTGTTTTTCGGGATTATTTCGGTATTAAAGAGGGACAACCAGTCGTGGTCTGTGCTGGGCTTTATTTCCGCCGCAAGGGCATAGAGGATTTTGTCAAGGTGGCTGAAAAGCTACCCCATGTGCGCTTCATTTGGCTAGGCTCTATCAATAAATGGATGATTCCATCCTATATCCGGAAAATTGTAGAAGGAGCTCATCCGCCTAATGTCGAGTTTCCTGGTTACTTCAAGGGGGCTGTTTTTCAGGGGGCAATGAGCGGAGCGGATGCCTTTTTCTTCCCATCCTATGAAGAGACGGAAGGGATTGTCGTCTTGGAAGCTTTAGCCAGCCACCAGCATGTTGTGCTGAGAGATATTCCAGTTTATGAAGGCTGGATTGATGAAACAAGTGCTGAATTGGGCAAGACTGTCGATGATTTTGTCCAATCCATTCAAAATATCTTAGATAAAAAAGTAGACAAGCGCGAGGCAGGTTATCAGGTGGCAGTTAGTCGCTCGATGGACAATGTAGCCCACCAGCTAGTAGAAGCCTATCGCCAAGTCATGGAGTTATAAATGCGTATTGGATTGTTTACAGATACCTATTTTCCGCAGGTTTCGGGGGTTGCGACTTCTATTCGGACCCTGAAAACGGAGCTGGAAAAACTAGGTCATGCAGTATTTATTTTTACGACCACTGATGAGGGTGTCAACCGCTATGAGGATTGGGATATTATCCGCATTCCTAGCGTGCCCTTCTTTGCCTTTAAGGACCGTCGAGTGGCCTATGCTGGCTTTGTGGATGCCTTGAAAATTGCCAGCCGTTACAAGCTGGATATTATTCATACCCATACGGAGTTTTCTTTGGGGATTTTGGGGAAATTGATTGCCAAGGAATTGGGGATTCCAGTTATTCATACCTACCATACCCAGTATGAGGACTACGTCCACTATATTGCTAAGGGGAAAATTATCCGCCCTAGCATGGTCAAGTATATCCTCAAACCCTTCTTCCGTGACCTTGATGGGATTATCTGTCCCAGCGAGATTGTAGAAGATTTGCTGAATAAGTATCAGGTTCCTATTTCCAAAAGGGTCATACCGACAGGAATTGATTTGGCCAAGTTTGACCGACCTGAGATTTGCCAAGAGGATATTGATGAACTGAGGCAGCAACTGGGGATTGCTAAGGATGAAACTATGCTGCTCAGCCTGTCTCGTATCTCCAATGAAAAAAATATTCAGGCCCTTGTCAAGGCCATGCCGGCTATTTTGGCTGAAAATCCCAAGGTCAAGCTGGTTATCGTTGGTGGTGGACCTTATGCGGGAGAGCTGCAGGAGATGATTGACCGCATGCAGCTGGCCAGTCATATTCAGATGACGGGCATGATTGCGCCGAGCGATACTGCTCTATACTATAAAGCGGCTGATTTCTTTATCTCGGCATCTACCAGTGAAACCCAGGGTCTGACCTTCTTGGAAAGCCTGGCATCAGGCACTCCAATCCTAGCCCATTCGAATCCTTATTTGGATAATTTGGTGACGGACAAGATGTTTGGAACCCTCTTTAAGCGGGAAAAGGACATAGCAGATGTGGTCATTGATGCGATTTTGGCGACGCCAAGCATGAATGCCTACTTGCTGGAGAAAAAGCTCTATGAAATTTCCGCCAAGAATTTCGGTCACCGAGTTTTTGAGTATTACCTGGATTTGAAAATTTCCCATGATTTCCAGAAGGAACACACCAATCAAGACAGTGTGGCAGAAGTATTGCTCAAGGGAGCGGTCACCTTACCAGCCAAGGCCGTTGTCAAATCAACCGACACCACAGCTCGGATTCTCAGAAAATCAGTTGCCCAGGTCAAATCCGTTCGTAATTTCTTTGATTAGGAGGGATGAAAATGAAGAATTCAGGAAAAATCTTTTGGTACATCTTGCCTACTTTGCTGGTCTATTATCTGGTGCCGGTGCTGATCATGTATTCTCCGCTAGATGACTATACCATAAAAGGGCTTTTGATTAACTTAATTATCATCTACCAGCCGGTCTTTATTTTACTTGTATCGACAATCTATTCAATAAAAAACGGCTTTTCCTGGTGGTTTCCACTGCTACAAGGCTTGTTTTATCTGCCAGTCGATGCCCTGATTTTTCCAAATGCAGAGGGCTCAGAAATCTACGTTATTCCTTACATTCTCATAGGTTTTCTCGGAGTAGGAGTAGGGGTTTTGATGAGGAAGATGCTTGGAATTGGAAAATCTAGAAATTCTCGCAAAAATCCTTGAAAAATCCGAAAATCCTGCTATAATAACTGTTAGAGACTTATCCATTCTAGGAAATCTTTGAGAGAGTGCGTGGTTGCTGTGAGCGCATAGAGGATAGGATGGACACTACTCGGTATGATTTTATGCAAACATAAAAGGGTGGTTCCCTTATCGCCATTCTGAGGTCATCAGTTTTTTTGAGCTGGTGATGAATGAAGGTGGAACCACGTTACGACGTCCTTTTGTGAGGGCGTCGTGTTTTCTTTTTTGACAAAATAAGGAGATGAAGTTGACCAGCATTCCACAAGAAACGATTGACCGTTGCCTAGCCGTTCGCAAGGCTTACAGAGAGTTGGAGGTCAAGCACCACGACAAAGAGTGGTCTATTGAAGAGGACCTCTTGGCTTTGACTAACGATATTGGCAATATGAATCGTCTCATTATGACCAAGCAGGGTCGTTACTATGACGAAACGCCCTATACCTTGGAGCAGAAACTGGCTGAAAATATCTGGTGGTTGATCGCATTGGCTTACCGCCTCGATATCGATATTCAAAAAGAAATGGAAACCTTTTTAGCTCAAAAAGAAGAGTTATTAGGGATTAAAAATAAATAATAAGGAGATAACCATGATAAACATTACATTCCCAGATGGTGCTGTTCGTGAGTACCAAGCTGGTGTGACAACTTTTGAAATTGCGGAGAGCATCAGCAAGTCTTTGGCGAAAAAGGCGCTTGCTGGTAAGTTCAATGGTAAATTGATTGATACTACTCGTGCCATTGAAGAGGATGGGACGCTTGAAATCGTAACACCTGATCATGAAGATGCTTTGGACATCTTGCGTCACTCAGCTGCCCACTTATTTGCCCAAGCGGCTCGTCGCCTTTTCCCAGACATCAAGTTGGGCGTTGGTCCAGCTATTCAGGACGGTTTCTACTATGACACGGACAATGTGGCTGGTCAGATTTCAAATGAAGATCTGCCACGCATTCAGGAAGAAATGATGAAGATTGTCAAGGAAAACTTCCCTTCTGAACGCCGTGAAGTGACTAAGGAAGAAGCTCTTGAGATTTTCAAAAACGATCCATACAAGTTGGAACTCATTCAAGAACACTCTGATGACGAGGGTGGTTTGACTATCTATACCCAGGGTGAATACGTTGACCTTTGCCGTGGCCCACACGTTCCGTCAACAGGTCGTATCCAGATTTTTGAATTGCTCAATGTGGCTGGTGCTTACTGGCGTGGTAAGAGCGAAAATCCAATGATGCAACGTGTCTATGGTACAGCTTGGTTTGACAAGAAAGACCTCAAGGCTTACCTTCAAATGCGTGAGGAAGCAAAAGAACGTGACCACCGTAAACTTGGTAAGGAATTAGATCTCTTCATGATCAGTCAAGAAGTTGGCCAAGGTTTGCCATTCTGGTTGCCAAATGGTGCAACTATTCGTCGTACCTTGGAGCGTTACATCACAGACAAGGAATTGGCTTCAGGTTACCAGCACGTTTATACGCCACCGTTGGCTTCTGTTGAGCTCTACAAGACTTCAGGTCACTGGGAGCATTACTCAGAAGATATGTTTCCAACTATGGACATGGGCGACGGTGAGGAGTTTGTGCTTCGTCCGATGAACTGCCCGCACCACATTCAAGTTTACAAAAACCATGTGCGTTCTTACCGTGAATTGCCAGTGCGTATCGCTGAGCTTGGTATGATGCACCGCTATGAGAAATCAGGTGCATTGACTGGTTTGCAGCGTGTGCGTGAGATGACTCTTAACGACGGTCATATCTTTGTCACACCTGAGCAAATCCAAGAAGAGTTTAAAAAAGCTCTCCAGTTGATTATCGATGTGTACGCAGATTTCAACCTAAACGACTATCGTTTCCGCCTGTCTTATCGTGACCCAGAGGACAAAGAGAAGTACTATGATAACGATGAGATGTGGGAAAATGCCCAGCGTATGCTGAAAGGTGCCATGGATGAAATGGGTGTGGATTACTTTGAAGCAGAGGGTGAAGCAGCCTTCTACGGTCCGAAATTGGATATTCAAGTGAAGACTGCCCTTGGTAACGAAGAAACCCTGTCAACCATTCAGTTGGACTTCCTCTTGCCAGAACGCTTTGGTTTGACTTATATCGGTGCTGATGGTGAGGAGCACCGCCCAGTCATGATTCACCGTGGTGTGATTTCAACTATGGAGCGCTTCACCGCTATCTTGATTGAAACCTACAAGGGTGCCTTCCCAACCTGGTTGGCTCCAACCCAAGTGACTATGATTCCAATCTCTGTGGAAGCTCACTTGGATTACGCTTGGAAGGTTGCCAAAGAATTGCAAGACCGTGGCGTTCGCGTACACGTAGATGAGCGTAACGAGAAGATGCAATACAAGATCCGTCAGAGCCAGACCAGCAAGATTCCATACCAGCTCATCGTCGGTGACAAGGAAATGGAAGATAATGCTGTCAACGTTCGTCGCTACGGAAGTAAAGTAACGCAAACTCAGTCTGTATCAGAATTTGTGGATCATATCTTAGCAGATATTGCTCGCAAATCACGTCCAGCTGAAACAGCTGAATAATAATTATAAGGAGAAGTCCGAAAGGGCTTCTTTTTTGACAGCGAAAAACTCCCAAGTTGTCAAAATAGAATAGACTAGATTTCTTTAGAAAGCTGATTGTCATTTTACTGGACATTCGTTTCAGAAATCTCTTTTAAAATTTTTAAAAACTTATTGGCGACCCTGGATTGATTGTTTTGTTTTTTCCAGAGAACTTGTAGAGGGTCATGGTTACCTTCTTGTAATTTTATAAATTTTAGTTGGCTATATTCATCAGTCAAGACAATGCCGTTCAAGCAAAGTGCAACACCAACACCTGCCTTGACAAGAAGAGCAGCATTATATAGAAGATTATAAGTTGCAACAATGCGATAATCACCAACTTTATCTAGTTCTTCAAAGGTGATGTTGGGCTGAGCAGATACTATCAGTGGATATTTGATTACATCATGAAGTTTTGGGGTCTGAAGAGTGGCTAAGGGATGATTTTTTGGAACAAGTATCCCCCAAGAATCTCTATTTGGAAGAGGTAAGTGATTATATTTACTTTCATCAAAAGAACCAAAGGTTATACCGATATCAATATTGCCTTGGTCTAAATATTCTTGTACATAGTCAGAGTTACCACTAAGAATGTGTACTTTAACTTCTGGATAGGTAGTGGTCAATTTTTTAACGGCTCGTGCCATGATATCCAGAGATTGACTTTCCGCGGCTCCAATACTAAGTTCACCCGAAATACCATCGTTTCTACGGATGTTATTTTCTGTTTTATTGACTAAGGATAGAATTTCTATGGCGCGATTGTAAAGGTAACGCCCGTCTTCGGTTATCTGAATTTCTCGGCTACCACGATCGAAAAGCTGAGTTTCTAATTCTGTTTCCAAGTCTCGAATTTGTCGAGAAAGGGTTGGCTGTGTGATATGCAAGGCCTTGGCGGCATTAGATATAGATTTGGTTTGTACGATTGTGACAAAGTAATTAAGAACACGGATATCCATTACTAGCTCCTAGTGATTTTTTAGAATTATTATACCACAATATATGCCTCATAGGCATACATAGAACATAAAACAAGTATTTGATTATGGGTTGTGTTTGTAATAAAATATCTAAAGAAAACAGGAAAGGAAACAGTAACTAAAATAAGGTATGAAGTATGCATCAAGAAATTAAATCGTTCATTGAAACAGGAGAAATCATTAAAAAAGGAGACATTGTTTACGAACTTATTCACGAAATTACTGCTGAAACCTTACCGCTTATAGAAAAATTGAATACAGAAGTCCAAAGCGAAGCGAGTAAACGTGACTTGCTGGAAAAAATCATGTGTAAGAAGTTGGATGATACAACGTCAATTGCATTGCCTTTCCGAACGGATTTCGGACGCCATATTTCCATCGGTAAGGAAGTTTTTATCAATACGGATGTGATGATGACAGATTTAGGTGGGATTGTTATTGAGGACAAGGTCTTGATTGGTCCTCGTGCTATGATTATCTCAGTTAATCACCCTCAAGAATCATCACAGCGACGGGGCTTAATTTTGAAATCCGTCCATATTAAGAACAATGCCTGGATTGGTGCGGGAGCAACTATATTACCAGGGGTGACGGTTGGTGAAAATGCTATAGTAGGTGCTGGAAGTGTTGTGACAAAGGATGTACCTGATAATACAACTGTTGCAGGTGTACCTGCTAAAATTATTAATACAAATCATTAATTTTGGAAGGAAATATTAAATTGAAAACTGCTATTTTTGAAAAAGCTGGGTCAATGATTATCGAAGAGGTTAATAAACCAACGATTCAAGCACCGGATGACGCCATTATAAAAATTGTCCGTGCCTGTGTTTGTGGTTCGGACCTCTGGTCATACTCTCATGGGGATGGTAAAGAAGGTTATTCTGTCAATTCTGGACACGAGGCACTTGGTATTGTTGAAGAAGTTGGTCCCGAAGTGACAGATATTCATCCCGGAGATTTTGTCATTGTACCCTTTACGCATGGTTGTGGTGAATGCGATGCCTGCCGTGCTGGATTTGACGGCACTTGTGATAATCATGTAGCTCCGACTAACTGGGGAAACGGTTACCAGGCAGAATACCTACGTTTTCACTATGCGAACTGGGCACTGATTAAAGTACCTGGTCAGCCATCTGATTACTCAGAAGATCTGCTGAAGTCTTTACTGGCCTTGGCAGATGTCATGCCTACAGGATATCATGCTGCGAGGGTAGCACAAGTGAAACAAGGCGACAAGGTCGTTGTGATTGGAGATGGCGCTGTCGGTCAATGTGCCGTTATTGCTGCTAAAATGCGAAGTGCGTCTCAAATCATTATGATGAGCCGTCATGAAGATCGTCAGAAATTAGCCCTTCAACTGGGTGCAACTGCTGTTGTTGCTGAACGTGGTGAGAAAGGTATTGCAAAGGTGCGTGAAATTTTAGGTGGAGGAGCAGATGCTGCCCTTGAGTGCGTTGGTACAGAATCTTCTATTGAGCAGGCACTGGGGGTCCTTCATAATGGTGGTCGTATCGGCTATGTTGGTATCCCTCACTACAATAACCGTCCGATTGGCTCGACGTTTGCACAGAATATTTCCTTCGGCGGTGGTTCAGCATCGGTCACTACCTATGTCAAAAATGAATTACTCGAAGCCGTCTTGGATGGAAGGATTAACCCTGGCAAAGTTTTCACAAATACCTATGATTTCAGTGAAATTAACCAAGCCTATCAAGATATGGCGGACCGTAAAGAGATTAAATCTATGTTGATTGTTTCTGAGTAACCGTTATCTCATAAATTCGTTCGCTCAAAAATCTCGAATATTATCAGCACTATTTTGTCCTTCAACATAGTCATTTTCTATCAACTAGCAGAATGATTTTGTAAATCAGCGAAGTCCGAAAGGACTTCTTTTTGCATAGAAAAAAACTCCCGAAAATCAGGAGTTGTCATTCTTATTCAATACTGCTTGCCCAAGACTTAGCCACGTAGCGTGATAGGCTGGAAATGGCGAAGTTGATGAGGAAGTAGATGAGGGCAACCATGAGATAGAGAGCAAAGACCTGCTCGGCCTCAAAGTAGCGTCCCATGAGGATTTGGCTGGAGCCAAAGAGTTCCTGGAGGGCAATAACGGAATAGAGAAAACTGGTGTCCTTGATGACCGTTACGATTTGTGAAATGATGGCTGGCAACATCTTGCGAATAGCCTGTGGCATGATGATATAAATCATAATCTGGACAGGTGTGAATCCTTGCGCCAGACCAGCCTCTGTTTGACCTGGACCAATGGCATTGAGACCACCGCGGATGATTTCTGCCATAGCAGCGGTCGTGAAAATGGTAAAAGCTGTAATACCAGCTGGCGTTGACTTCATCTGAAATACCAAGAAAACAGTGAAAATCCAGAGCAGGTTGGGTACGTTACGGACAAATTCGATATAGATCGTTGCAATCCACTTGAAGAGTGGATTTTTTCCATTTCGCATGATGGCCAAAATCATTCCGAAGAGGACAGATAGGACCACAGAGATGCTTGAAATGTAGAGAGTGAGCTGCAAACCAGACCAGAGCAATTGGAAGGTCGATGGTTTGAGAAGTTCTGAAATAGTATTCATCATAGACCTCCTTAATGACTGAAGGCAGCCTTGTTTTTCTCTTCAATCCGGCGTCCCCAGCTAGCAACGGGGAAACACATGATAAAGTAGAGAAAGGCCGCGCCTGCAAAGGCTGGAATGTAGTTGGCATTCATGGCAGACCAGGACTTGGTCATGAACATGATGTCTGCACCAGAGATAATAGCGACCGTGGCCGTATTTTTAATCAAGTTAACCACTTGGTTGGTTAATGGTGGAAGAATGGTTGGGATAGCCTGTGGCAAGATGATGATGCGCATAGTCTCGCTGGCAGTAAAGCCTTGAGATAGGGCAGCCTCAGTCTGACCAGTCGGTACCGCCTCGATACCTGCACGGATAACTTCGGCAATATAGGCACCGTGGTAAAGCCCGACACAGATAACCGCTGTCCAATAGATAGATGGCATGAGCACATAGTTGGAAATCAAGGGCAGACCGTAATAGACAATCATGAATTGCACCAAGAGTGGTGTGTTTTGGTAGTATTCAACATAAATACGGGACAACAATTTGAGTGATTTTTTCTTGCTGGATGATAGGCTACCGAAGAGAATTCCTAGCAGCATGGCCGTGATAAAGGCACCGATAGAAATAGCTAGGGTAAAGAGGAAGCCTTGGAAAAAGACTGGAAAATCATTGAAGTAGCTCAGCCAGTTTTCCCAAGCATAGGGGCTAGTTGCAAAAACAAACATAACCGTTCCTTTCTAGTATGTAGTAGTAGGTGGTTGGATGTGAGTCTCGGCTCACTTGCTGTGGTTCGAGTCAGCATCTCAGCACAATGGTTGATTGGCGGTTTGGTTCGCGTTTTACGCTCCGAACCAGCCCTAACGAATGATATGAACTGTGTTCGTTCAATTTCCAACCTCCAAAGGTTCCCCGAACCTTGGAGCTGTGCGGGGGAGGGAGTAAAACGGTCTGGGAATAGACCGTTTTAGCCTGAACCCAGAAACTCGAGAGTTTAGACGAACTCTCTTTCCCTTAGTCGAGTTCTTTCCCGCTCCCTATTCATCTGTTTCAGTGACAGGTTTGAGTCCGTTGGCATCGTAGATAGCCTGTAGACTGCCATCCGCTGTCCATGTTTCGATGAGACCGTTTAAGTAATCATTAAGGTCGTTATTGGATAATTTAGTCACAATGCCGTAGTCCGATGCTGAGAAGCTGAAGTCCATGAGCTTAGACTGGGAACCAATATAGCCTGACAGGATAGACTGGTCTACTGAGAAGGCATCTGTGCGATGGGCACGGAGAGAAACAGAGAGTTCAGGATAAGAACCCAATTCTGCGAAGGTTACGGAAATGCCGTGCTTATCAGCTAAATCAGAAATTAGTTTTCGTGTGATAGAGCCTTGGGCAACCCCGATGTTCTTACCGTCCAAATCCTTGAAGGTCTTGATACCAGAATCCTTATTAACCAGGAAGCCGACAGCGTCTGTATAGTAAGGGCTGGTAAAGTTATAGAGGAGTTTGCGTTCTTCCGTGATGGTGAAAGTCGCGATGACCATGTCGACCTGCTCGTTGTCTAGAAGTGGACCACGAGTCTGTGCTGTAACTGGTGTAAATTCGATATCTACGCCCAGTTCTTGTGCAATTTTGCGGGCAATGTCAATTTCCATTCCTTCAAATTCGCCAGTGTCTGGATTTTTAAAACCAAAGTTTGGTACGTCTTGTTTGACGCCGACACGGAGAACACCACGGTCAATGATAGCCTGGACCTGGTCGCTGCTGACAGCTTGAGCAGGAGTTTCAGTCTGCACCTTGGTTTGACTGAAAGCAAAGAGGAGGACCACACCAATCAAGAGCATCCGAATGGCGAAAAATAAATTGATTTTCTTTGTATCCATAGGCACCTCCTAGATCTTAACCTTATCTGATTCGTGGTTGATAATCTTGCTGAGGAACTGCTTGGCGCGTGGTTCTGTTGGATTGTCAAAGAAGCCATTGACGTCGGTCGTATCCACCAAAACCTCGCCTTCTGCCATGAAGATGATACGATCAGCCACCTCACGGGCAAAGCCCATTTCATGGGTTACAACAATCATGTTCATGCCGTCGCGGGCCAATTTTTGCATAACTGCAAGAACATCACCGATGGTTTCAGGGTCAAGGGCAGAAGTTGGCTCATCAAAGAGCAGGAGTTCGGGGTGCATAGCCAGTCCACGGGCGATAGCCACACGCTGCTTTTGTCCACCAGAAAGCATGGCTGGATAAGAGTTCTTGCGGTCCCAGAGGTTTACAAATTCTAGGTATTTTTGCGCAGTCTTCTCTGCTTCTGCCTTGTCAATGCCCAAAACCTTGATAGGGGCTAGGGTAACATTTTCTAGGACTGTCTTATGAGGATAGAGGTTGAAATGTTGGAAAACCATGCCGACCTCTTTGCGGAGAGCAACTAGTTCCTTGGTAGATGAACCAGATACGGTGTGGCCGTGTACCACCAATTCACCGTCTTCTACAGACTCCAGTCCATTGATGGTACGAATCAATGTGGATTTTCCAGAACCAGAAGGGCCGAGGAGTACAACAACCTGACCAGGTTCAAATTCTAAGTTGATATTGCGTAGGGCGTGGTAGTCGCCGTAATATTTATTAACATTCTTAAACGATACTAATGACATGAGAATCTCCTTTATCTAACGCGATACTAAGCATCATATCATTGCAAAGATTAAATGTCAAGTATATTCTGACAATTTAAGAATTCTATATGTTAGAAAATATAACATAGAATAGCGGGATAGATTTTAAACATGAATTTTCCAGATAAGTTATGATATAATAGAAGAAATAAATTAAAGGTATAAGTAATATGAAAAAAATTCTAGTTGTAGATGATGAGAGACCCATCTCGGATATTATTAAATTTAACATGACCCGTGAGGGCTATGAGGTCGTGACAGCTTTTGATGGTCGCGAGGCCTTAGAAGTATTTGAAGCGGAGTTTCCGGACATTGTCATTCTGGATTTGATGTTGCCAGAGTTGGATGGTTTGGAAGTGGCCCGTACCATTCGTAAGACCAGCAATGTGCCCATTATTATGTTGTCTGCCAAGGATAGCGAATTTGACAAGGTTATTGGCTTGGAAATTGGAGCGGACGATTATGTGACCAAGCCTTTCTCTAACCGTGAATTGCAGGCCCGCGTCAAGGCTCTGCTTCGCCGGAGCGAGTTGACAGAGACCCAGTCCATTCCTGTTGTGGCTGGCAAGGCGGAATTGGTCATCGGAGACCTGGTGATTTTGCCCGATGCCTTTGTTGCCAAAAAACATGGTAAGGAATTGGAATTGACCCACCGGGAGTTCGAGCTGCTCTATCATCTGGCCCAACACATTGGTCAAGTCATGACCCGCGAGCACTTGCTGGAAACAGTTTGGGGCTATGATTACTTTGGTGATGTCCGGACGGTCGACGTGACGGTTCGTCGTTTGCGTGAGAAAATCGAAGACATTCCAAGCCGCCCTGAATACATCTTGACCCGCCGTGGCGTCGGGTACTTTATAAAATCCAATGATTAATCAACTGCGTTACCTGATAACGACCTCGGAATTCTGGTTTATTGTCATCAGTATTGGCTTTGTGATTGCCATTACTGTTCTCTTGATTGAGAATTACCGGGACAATAAGCAGATTAAACAATTAAATGAACGTGTTAAGTCGCTCATGGAAGGAGATTATGCGGATGTTCTGGATCTAAGAGGTAGTCCGGAAATTACGGATATGACCAACTCCTTGAACGATTTGTCTGAAATGATTCGCCTGACGCATGATAATTTGGAACAGGAAAAAACACGCCTCAGTTCCATTTTGTCTTATATGAGTGATGGTGTTGTGGCAACCGATCGAATGGGGCGCATCATTATGATTAACGACATGGCCCAGAAACAATTAGGTCTGAGCGTACAGGAGGCGACGCAATCAGATATCTTGGATGTTTTGGACCTCCAGGAGGAATACAGTTTTCGTGAATTGCTGGCTCAGACACCGGAAATTGTGCTTGAGCACACCAATGAAAACCAGGAATTTCTGACACTTCGGGCAAATTTTGCGACCATTCGGAGCGAAAGTGGCTTGATTTCTGGTCTGGTTATTGTCCTGCATGATATGACTGAGCAGGCCAAGGAAGAGCGGGAGCGGCGGCTCTTTGTATCTAATGTTAGCCACGAGTTGCGGACACCTCTAACATCTGTCAAGTCTTATCTAGAAGCCTTGGACGAGGGTGCTATTACAGAAACGGTGGCTCCAAGCTTTGTCAAGGTTTCTCTAGATGAGACCAACCGCATGATGAGGATGATTACGGATCTCCTGAGCCTGTCACGTTTTGACAATCAAGTCGGTGAGTTGAATCTAGAATTGATTAACTTCACGGCCTTTGTCACCTTTATTCTCAACCGTTTTGATCAGATGAAGAATTCAGATTCTGAGAAGATTTATTCGATTGTGCGAGACTATCAGATTAGTCCGATTTGGATAGAAATTGATACGGACAAGATGACCCAGGTTTTGGACAATATCCTGAATAATGCAATCAAGTATTCGCCGGATGGGGGCAAAATCACTTTCAGTATGAAGACCACGGACAGTCAGCTGATTGTCTCCATCTCTGACCAAGGGCTGGGAATTCCCAAGGCTGATTTGCCTAAGATTTTTGACCGATTTTACCGGGTGGACAAGGCACGTTCGCGGTCCCAAGGGGGGACAGGTCTGGGCTTAGCCATTGCCAAGGAAATTGTGAAACAGCATAAGGGTTTTATTTGGGCTAAGTCAGAATATGGACACGGTTCGACCTTTACTATTGTCTTGCCATACAGTAAGGAAATCGCTATGGATGAGTGGGATGACACTCTTGAGGAAGAATAGGAGTTATGACGGAAGTAGGTTTTAAATATAGTATTTTGGCGTCTGGCTCCAGCGGCAATTGTTTTTATTTGGAGACGCCTAAGAAACGAATTTTGGTGGATGCGGGGCTTTCTGGTAAGAAAATTACCAGTCTCTTGGCAGAAATCGACCGCAAGCCAGATGATATTGATGCCATTTTGGTGACCCATGAGCACAGCGACCATATCCATGGAATCGGTGTTCTGGCCCGCAAATACGGTATGGACATTTATGCCAATGAGCAGACCTGGCAGGCCATGGACGGCAAGTTGGGCAAGATTGATATAGCACAAAAGCACATTTTTGAACTGGGGGTAACCAAGACCTTTGGTGACCTGGACATTGAGTCCTTCGGTGTTAGCCACGATGCGGCCTGTCCGCAGTTTTACCGTTTTATGAAGGATGATAAATCCTTTGTTATGCTGACGGATACGGGTTATGTCAGCGACCGGATGGCTGGGATTGTGGCCAATGCAGATGGCTATTTGATTGAGTCCAATCATGATGTTGAAATCCTGCGTGCGGGTTCTTATTCGTGGAATTTGAAACAGCGGATTTTGTCGGATAAGGGGCATCTCTGCAATGAAGATGGAGCAGATGCCATGATTCGGACCCTGGGTAATCGGACTAAGAAAATCTATCTTGGTCACTTGTCCAAGGAAAACAATATTAAAGAACTGGCCCACATGACCATGGTCAATCAGCTGGCCCAGGCTGATTTGGGAGTAGGAGTGGATTTCCAAGTCTACGATACATCGCCCGATACGGCGACACCGCTGGTCTCCATTTGACAATCATAGCGTCAACAATTACATAGAGGAGAATCGCTGGCAGGCGGTTCTCTTTATCATTATTATTCGATAGACGGCATGAATCTAGAGCAATCAGTAAATCTGGTTGCTTTTCTTTTTGACGAAATAAGGTGGGACAGTAGTGGCAAATGTTTACAAATGCTCTTTTAAATTATTGAATTAAAGTGTAAATACCCAATTTGTAAAATTAAGCTAGACAGAAAAAGCCATCTATGTTAGGCTCAGATAAACTACCACATTTGTCTGAAAG
>NZ_JBIMJM010000019.1:0-32746 GCF_043674115.1 Streptococcus sp. A34
TGTTAGTTCCTTTCAGACAAATGTGGTAGTTTATCTGAGCCTAACATAGATGGCTTTTTCTGTCTAGCTTAATTTTATAAATTGGGAAAAAATAGAAAGTGACCCAAAAATCACTTTCTACATTTATCTATTTACCTAAAACAGCAGACGCCAAGGCCTTTTGAATAGCAATGACGGACTTGTCGCTCTTAAATTGCAGAGTCTCTGCTGGCTCTGCTGCTGAAGAAATCCATATTTTCAACTCCGCATCCAGGTCAAAATGTCCAGAGGTTTCGACCGTAAAGCGAGAAATGGAACGATAGGGAATGGACTTGTAGGACACTTTTTTGCCCGACATACCTTGCTTATCCACCAAAATCAACCGATACTCGGTAAAGACAATTAGGTCGCGAACCAAACTAAAGGCCATTTCTACCTGTTCCGCATCCAAAAGGATATCTGCCAACTCTTGCTCTACCTTGTCATTATTCATCTGCGAGGCATTGCCCATCAAACCTGAAAACAAACCCATGTGTTTACTCCTTTTTTACTTTTCCTTATTTTACCGAAAAATGTGGAATAAAAAAAGCAAAAACCCCAGAAGAGTTTTTGCTGCTGTCAAACTTAATAAACATCACGACGATAGCCAACAGTCACCACAAGTACAACCAATTCATCATCAATAATATCACAAATAACCTGATACCAGCATTCAGCGGTCCACTAGTCATATAGTCCACCAATTGTGGGAAAAATGGTTTGTCCGTCAAATGGTCATAGTGGGTGGCAACCAAGTCTTCCGTCGCCGTCATCATTTTCAAATCAGAAATGGTAAAGCCACGGTGCTCGATGCGGGAAATAATCTGCCCCACCAGCCCACGCTGGACAGCGTCTGGTTTAATAATGAAAAATGTACGTTCCATAAATTTCCTCCATTTTACAGGTGTCAGAGGGCCAAAACCTCAATCTGATTTCCGCCCAAAAGAATTAAGTATGAATCCACTCGGTCAATCGCATAGGCCTGTCTCAAGCTGGCAGCGTAGAGGGCCATTTGTTGCCGGTAACGTTCTCGTAATTGTTCCGGATGCTTGTATTTATCGGTCTTGTAATCAAACAGAACGATATGGTCCTCATAAAGGATGTAGCCGTCTATAATTCCACGCAGGACAAATTCCTCTTTAGAAGTTGCATCTTTTTGGATACTGGCAAAAGGTGCCTCTCGGTGTAGCTTGTCAGTATTGGACAAGATTTCCCGTCCCAAATCTGTATCAAAAAAGTCAAAAATCTTCTGAGTATCAATCCTGTCCTTGACAGCCTGATCAGCCTGCACACGGGCAAGAGCTTCTTTAACCGTATCCTCTGTCACCAGCCATGACAAATCAATAGCCTGCATGAGCTCATGGATGGCAGACCCCATATCAGCACCCGTCACCTGCTTGTGTTTAGTGAAATTCGGTAAGCTAAAGGAATGCTCTGTCTGTCTCGGTTCAATCACATCCAGGGCCTCTTCAGATAAGACCGGCTCATAGAGTTTTTTAATCTGACTTGGCGTTCGCAAGGTCGGCAAATCAATAGCTGGCTTGTAACGCTGATTGAGCTCTTCGACACCTTTTAGTTGCTTGATAGTATCTGAAATAGCTTTAGACTGTCGCTGGTCTTTGCCCCCAGGATTGGTCTGCTTGTCAGGCATTTCCAACTTATCCTCATCAGTAAATACCAAATCAGTGTCTTGGATAAAGCGCTTCTTGAAATGCAGGTCTTGGTCTGGAAAGGCCGCCTCAATGGCTAGCACCCAGTCTTGGAAAGAGGTCATGCTCTCTCTGCTGGCCCTTGCAAGAACGCCATCTTGACGCTTGCCATCGTAGCGAGTAGCTAATTTTTCCTGACTGCCCTTGCCCACTAGATAGAGCTTTTTCTCCGCACGGGTCATAGCCACATAGAGCAAGCGCATTTGCTCCGATAGGTTGGCAATTTTCAGCTCCTGGCCATTTATCTGATAGGGAAGGGTGTCCATTTGCACGCGCACATGCGGGAGCGGCGTATCAAACTGGTCTTTCATATCTGCGATAAACTGGATGCCCAGGCCATTTTCCCGACTGAGAATATAAGGCGCCCGACTTTCCATGGCATTGAACTTCTTGTCCATATTCATGAGAAAGACATACTGGAACTCCAAGCCCTTGGACTTATGGACCGTCATGAGCTGGACAGCATCCTTGGGAACAGCCACTTCTACCTCGGCCAGGTCATTGTCGCTGGCTAGAACCTTATCAATCATGCTGATGAAGCGTGACAAACCCTTAAATCCTGTCTTTTCAAACTGATTTGCCCGCAAGCCCAGGGCATAAAGATTGGCCTGCCGCTTCTGACCATTGGGCAGAGCACCCACATAATCATAGTAAAAGCGGTCATTGAAAATCTTCCAAATCAGGTCGTGAATGGAATGAAGCTTGGCAAATTTTCTCCAGTCTGACAAGACGGCATCAAACTTCTGAACTTTTTCCAGTAAATCCTGCTCAATCAAGTCTGCATTCTCCGATTGACCCGATAGAGCCAGCTGAATCTTGTCGTAGAAAAATCCAGACTCTGACTGGAGAGCCAGACGAGCCAACTGGTCCTCATCAAAAGCGAACATAGGGGATTTGAGCAGGGCTACCAGGGCATAATCATTGAGTGGCTGGTTAATGGTCCGCAGGGTGTCCAGCATGACCATGACCTCCAGCGACTTGAGATAGGAAGCCATACCACCATCTGCTACCAAGGGGATACCATGCTTTTCAAAACTGGTCAAGATAGCATCGTTGCGGGTCCGACTTGGCACCAGTAGCGTAATCTTTGAAAAAGCTACTCCTTCCTGCTTATGCAGGCGAATGATTTCCTTGGCCACCAGCTCCACCTCGCCAGCTGTAAAGGATTGCTCCTCCTGCTCCTCGTCAGATATATCCGTATTGTAAATCAAATACTCCATCTCATTATTGGGCAGGATGAGTTCTTGTTTCCCTTGCTCCTCACTACCAGCAACCAGGCTATGGGTCTCATCATACTTGATTTGCCCCACTTCCTTGTCCATGAGGCGCGTGAAAATAGCATTGGTCGCATCGATGACCTCTACCCGGCTACGGAAATTTTCCTTGAGCAGGATCAGTTTGCCAGCCTCTGGATTGGCCTGGTAGAGCTCGAACTTATCTTGGAAAATCTGATGATCCGCCTGACGGAAACGGTAGATGGACTGCTTGATATCTCCCACCATAAAGCGATTGTGCCCATTTGACAAGAGGTCCAACATCCGCTCCTGGGTATGGTTGTTATCCTGATACTCGTCCACCATGACCTCATGGTACTTTTCTTGGAAATGCTGGCGAATCTGCGCATTGCTTTCTAAAATACCGATGGCTAAATGGCTGATATCAGAAAACTCAAAAGCATTTTCCTGCATCTTCGCCTGCAAATATTGATAAGAGAAATCGCAAACAAATACCTGCAAAATCCTCAAAAGTGGCAAGACCTGGGGCTGGTAGGCAAAAATGGTCTCTAAAAACTGGAGATTCTGCAAGTGGGATTTGAGCTGCTTAAAGACAGGGTACTTGACCCCAGCCACTGTGACATCGCTGGACGAAGGGAGGATGTCCACTAATTTTCCAGTCAATTCCGGCAGGCGGGCTGCATCCATATGCCTGTCAAATTCCTGGGCCCATTCGCGCAAACTTTGGAAAATCAATTGGTGCTTCTTGTAGGCCGCCGTATCCTCTCCCTTGGCTGTTTTTTGCTTGTAATCCGGCAAATCAGTCAAGTCCTGCAGGTCATCAGCGGCCTGAAACATGGCTGCCAGCAAACCTGTTAGGCTAGAGCTAGGCAGACTCTCCCAGTCCTTATAAACTTGATAGCCCTTGAGCAAATTTTGCCGCAGCCACTTGTCTGGTGCACTAGTTGCCTGGCTAAAGTCATAGATCTGGTAGACCAATTCCCGAAAATTCTTATTATCCTTGCGGTTGCCGGAGAAATTCCGAACCAATTGCTCAAACGACTTGCCATCTTTTCCAGACAGATAATCTGCAAAGAGATCACCGAACACTTCATTTTTCAGCAAATCCTGCTCATTCTTATCTGTCATGATACGAAAATTGGGCGCCACGCCCAGCTCATAGCCATAGGTCGTGACCAATTTCTGAGTAAAAGAGTCCATGGTTCCGATATCCGCATTGCTCAATTCAGCCAATTGAGCCGTCAAATGCCTGCGGATGTCCTCATCCACCGTCTCTTTGATTTCCGTGTTGAGCCTTTTCTCAATCCGCTCCTTCAATTCACCGGCCGCCTTGACCGTGAAGGTGGAGATAAAGAGCTGGTCGATATGGACACCCCGTTTGAGCTTGTCCAAAATCCGCTCGACCATGACAAAGGTTTTTCCTGAGCCCGCTGATGCAGACACCAAAATATTCTGCCCATGGCTGTAAATGGCCTCAATCTGCTCTGGAGTTCGCTTCTGGTCTTTTTCGGAAGCCAATTCCTGGGCCTGAATCTCATTGATTTCTTCTTCGGTTAAAAATGCTTGAAAGCTCACAATTGGCTCCCTCCTTTCATTCGCTCTAACCAGTCTTCTCGCCTACCACCCTTGACCAAGACACGAGCCTGGCTCAGATGCCGGTCTGCTTCAAATCCGGTAATGGCCTTGAGCTGGTCACCTGCAACGGAACGTCCATCTTCTGTATAGGGATTGATGGCAAATTCCCCCTCTAAAATGCGGCTGGCTGCCTGGCGGTACAATTTCTCATTATGGGCCATTAGAAGCCCTAATTCCTTGCGACTATACAGACTGGCCTTGGTCTTATGATAGAGCTGGTTGAGACGATTGCTCTCCTCTTCGATAAACAAGCCCTTATAAACCAAGGATTTGTATGCTTCAGCAAGTACCTGGTCCTGCCCCTTAGTATCGGCTAATTTGACAATGGGATCCAGCAAATGCAGATACATGGCCCCAAATACCTTATCTGTCTGCCCAGCAACCTTCATCTGACTAACGGCCGACAGATAGGTAATGAGCTGGGGACTAAGGCCATTGTAAAATCTGTCAATCTTAAAGCTATTGGCACTGGACTTGTAGTCAACCACACCCAAAGCCTGGTCTGATAGCAGCTGATCCAGGCGGTCAATCTTACCGATAATTTGTAGCTTACGACCACCTTCTAGTTCTAAATGGGCTTGCTCGTTCTGACCAAACACTGCTTCATTGGCCAAGACTTGCACAGGATTATCGCCTCGTAAAACGAGGGAACTTGCACGCGCTACGTCCAACAAAATTTGCTCCGAATAACGACTATCGGCATTCTCACCGTATAGGGCCTGGAAATCCTTTTCCTGACGGGTTGCTGCAATGGCCTGCTCCAACTTTTCATCGAAGAAGGCACTGCTGTGGTCCATGGTCACGCGCTCAAAAATCCGATGGAGAAAATTCCCATGGCTACGAGCATCCGGGCGAATAGAATCCTGCTCCTGCAAACGCAAGACATGCTTAATGAAAAAGAGGTATTCATTCTTGTAGAAGTCCGTCAAACTAGACACCGACAACCTCAAGGGCTGGTCAACTGGATAGAGGGTTGCCAGAGTTTTCTTGGCCAGCTTCTGACTGCGCAATTGGCTGGAAATTGTCGGAATGGTAACGCCCTTTTGCTTCAACTTCTTATCAAGATAACGGACAGCCGCCGACCAAAAGTTCTTGATATCAGTATCCTCTTCTGTAGCCAATTCCTCAGGATTGAGCTGGATAACTTGGGACAGGAGACCATTAAAATGCCCGACATCCGTTGGCAGCAGGGTCTTACTCCGACCTTTTTCAATGGATTTCACACCCAAGCCCGTCAATAGCTTCAGATAAGGAGAGACTAATTCCTGACCTTCATTGTACAATTGCGGAGCTGATAAGACCAGATGCTCAGTCGCCGAATGCAGCAAGGACATAAAGGTAGCATGGTTTTTCTTGCCATTTTCCCGACTAGGAATGTGGAACTGGGATAGGGAGTCCGAACGTTCATTCATCCTGGCCTTCTCCTCGTCGGTCAAAATACCTGTATTCTTGGCAACTTTTGGGAAATTCGACTGGCTCAACCCCAGGGCATAGACATACTTGGCCGTATGCGGTTCAATCAAATCATAGGACTTGACAGACACTACATCCACCGTTGCTGGGACGGTCCGGTAATGACTAGATTGCATACCCGCCTTGAGTAGGGAAAGGAAATCCTCGACCGACAGGGTTTCCTTAGCAAACAAGTGTTGAAAAACTTCCAGAATATGGCAGAAAGCCTTCCAAACCTCTTCCTCTTTTTCAATTTGCAGCTGGCTCAATCCCTCTGACAAGGCAACCATATTTTCAGCCAAGTTGATGCGACGGGCAAACTCCATGAATTTTTCTAGAAGGGATTGGCCTGACTGCGGACGAGCCTTGAAAAACTGTGTCAGAGGTGCCATAATGCTCTCTCGTAGCTGGTTCAAAACCTCCAAATCATAATTCGCTCTGCTATTGACCGTAAAATCACGAGAAAACTTAGCCTGGCCCTTGAGATCCGCAAAGGTAATATAAGCGTGGAAGCGGTCCAGTTGCCCCTGTTCCAGCTGACCATAGAGACCAGATTTCAGCAAGTTAATCAGGTCCTCCGCCCGAAAATTATAGCGTTTTAGACGCTCCAGGGACTCCACAAAATGCACCAGCGGATGGTGGCTCATTTCCTCAGCTCTACCAAAATAGTAGGGGATTTCATATTTATCAAAAATCTTGCCAATCTGAAGTTGGTAGCTATCCACATCACCTAGCAGGACTAGGATATCCTTATAGCGAGTCCCCTCAAACAATCTTTTACGAATGGAACGAGCAACCGCTTCGACCTCCTCCTTTTGATTGGTAGCCTCCCAAATTTCAATAGCTGACAAATCCTCTTCAGTCAGCTCATAGGCAGGTTTGGAATAATCAAACTGGCTTTCAATATTTTTGGAGAGTTTTGCAAGGGATGGCCTCGGAACATCGCCATCATCCCTTGTCAACTTGCCTTGATCAACTCCGTCCATGAAAATGGGCTTGGTCTGGTAGCTAAAAGCCAAGTGACGGAGAAATTCAACACTGGCTTGAAAAACATTCCCCTCAAGATGAGTTTCCTGGTAGGCTTTTTTGCTGGCATAGCTGGCAATGTGTATTTCCGCTACACGCCCATGAAGGCTGGCAATTAGGGCTTCCTCTTCAGCTGAAAAACGCGTAAAACCGTCCACAATCAGGACCACCTGGCTGAGCTGGTCATCCAATTGACCTGACTCTACTTTCCATCTGAATTGCGCCAACTTGGTCTCATTTTCATAATCCTCGTCCATGAGAACGTCCTGCAAGGCTGACAAAATCTTGATAATATCTGCCTGCTTGGCAGAAGTCTCCAGATTTTCCAAGGCAGAAAGGGGCATGTTGGAGGTTTGCAATTCCTTGTAAAGATTGACCACCTGCTCAATAAATGCCGGGTCCTTCTTCAAGCGGCCATAGACCTGCAAATCACCATCTTCAAACTGTGCTAAAACTCGATAGACCATCATGGACAAGCCCAAATCATCCAACGCTTTTTTGCTGTTCTCTTCATGGTAGATAAAATAACGGGCCATTTGCGCAAAGCGGGTCACCAGGATTGATAAACTAGCCTTTCTCGGCAGGTAGGATAGGACTTTTTTTTCCTTTTCAAAGGACAAGGAGTTGGGCGCAATGTAAAATACCCGTTGAACCCGATGGGACTCTTCCAGTGCTAAAGCGGTCAACTTCTTGGTAATATCATTGCTGATGTCTGAATAATATAACTTCATGGTTTCCTCACACAATTCTGGCGTCTATGAACTGTTCTTTATAATCTGGACTCACAAGTAAGGTACATTTAGGTAAGAGATAGTTTTTTGATAATTAGGACCGTTTTTTGAAGGAATACTGACTGTATTTCTAAAAAACTAACGATGAGTAGTAGAAAACTAGCCTTAGATAAAAGTGCCGAACTGTGAATACAGGTTCTTTTTCCATTATACCAAAAAAAGCCCACCTAAAAGGTGGGCAAGGGCATCGTTTCCGATGAGGTTAGAAGGTTCACAGCATCTAACCAAGGTCCGCTCCTGCGTCTCAAATAAGAACCTATATTCACAAGTAAGGTACATTTAGGTAAGAGATAGTTTTTTGATAATCAAGGCAGTTTTTTGAAGGAATACTGACTGTATTTCTAAAAAAGCTAACGATGAGTAGCAAGAAACTAGCCTTAGATACATGTGCCGAGCTGTGAATATAGGTTCTACATGAAGACCTCCCTAGCGTCGAATGTGACAAAGTCACTACTCGGCTCATCGCATGGTATTATTTTAACAGATTTTCAGAAAAATGCAAGGCATTCATTCTAGATATACTTGGACCCCTCGCGAATGGATAGACCCGCCATCTGACTTCTGTGCTGAGCAATAAATGCCCTGACCCATTCTGGATTTGTCTTGGAATAATCCCGCAGAGCCCAACCAATCGCCTTATTGATGAAAAATTCTTTCTGATTGAGATTGTTGACCAAAATCTTCTCAAGAAGTTCTGTATCAGTCTGTTCTTTTTGCAGGAGTTGGTGGTCAATGGCAATTCGCCTCAACCAGAAATCATCATCAAGGCTCCATTCCAAAATGGTCTGCTTAGCCTCTGGATTGTCCAAAACAATCTTACCTACTAATTTATCCAGACCGTCAATACTATCCCACCAAGACTTGCTTTGAGCCAGTTTTTTCAAACGGGGTAAATCAGCTAGAACCAAGTCTTTTTTCTTGGTAACCAGATAATCAATGGCGATATATTGAAATTCACGGTAGGGCTTAGACCAGCAAGCCTCAACAAATTCCCAGTCAATTCCCTGAGCCTTAGATTCTTTGAAAAATTGCCTAGCAACTTTTCGGCGGTCAGGAGTTCGCACACCCAGAAAGTCAAAATTGTTTTTCATATAAGCCTTCATAGGCTGGGCCTGACTGGCATCCGCCACAGCCAACAAACGTTTTTCTAATTCGTCAATCTTCATTTTGCTTACCTACAAGAGATTTTTGAAGCCAGACAATATCGTGCCAGGTATCAAATTTATAACCAACGTTTTTGAAATGTGCTACCTGTTCATACCCTCTCTTCTTATGAAGAGCAAGCGAAGCTGGATTAGGAAGAGCAATGCAGGCTAAAAAATTTTTAAAGCCACGCGCCGTCAATTCTTCTTCCAAGGCATCATACAAGAGACTTCCGATTCCTTTTCCACGTGCCTTTCTACTGACATAAACAGACAACTCAACTGTCCAATCGTAAGCAGCACGGGCATAGTAGGTCGATGCATACGCATATCCCACAACCCGACCTTCTTCTTCTGCGACAAGATAGGGAAATTTCTCCAAGGTCTTTTTTATCCGACTAACAAAGTCTGCCACAGTCGGCACTTCTGTCTCAAAAGTAATGGCTGTAGTTTCAACATAAGGAGCGTAGATAGCCACCAAATCTGCAGCATCCTCTATCTGTGCTGACCGAATGTTTATCATCTAGTTCTCCAACAATTCTCTGTCATAAATAGTATAGTCACAACGGTAGATAATCAAACGCTTACCATCAATCAAGAGCTCAGATGTTTTTGGCGCATCAGAAGCATAAAGGGATACCTTATCACCAACATAGGTCGCTAATGGTGTTCCATTTTGCGAACGAATCAAGACCACCTTGGCCTTACCAGTAAAATCATTTTTCAGGCTAGAGACCATGCGATTAACCAGGGGGATAGAATGGTCATAGTTGGCAATATCGACTGTAGTTTGGTACTTGGCAAACAAATCTTCCAACCCCTCTTCTGCTGCAATTAAGGAGGAACCGACATGGTCAATTTCATAATTGCCAAGTGTGACCTTCAAAACAGACGAATCCGCATTAGAATAGCCTTCGGCATCAACGGAGTCAAATTCTTCATTCCGCGAAATCGATAGGGACTTACCAGACATCTCATCGATTAACTGAGAATTTTCATCATATGTCCGTACCGTCATCTCCAAGCCAATCCATTCTTCCTTTGTATTTTTCCACCAATTTGAAATTGATTGACAAGCAGACAAGGTGACTAGACTGGCTACTAATACAGCACCAAGTGCTAACTTTTTATTCCATTTCATATAAAACCTCCAATGGTTGATACCTTATTGTAACATGAAAACTGGTTTTTAGACTCGTTAAGCTAGAGAGTAGTTTCTTTTTTCTACTACCTGAGGAGCGTAGATAAGAATAATACTCTTATCACTTTAACGAGCTAGAAAAGGAAATTAGAGCCTTTGAGCAACGGTACGCTGATAAGAATGGTTTGTCCTTGTCCGAAGTAAAGGCTCGAGTTGATGAATTCGATGTAAAGTCTTTTGAGGAAAAAGCGAAGCGGTATGTGGCTGAGAAGAATTTTTCGGCACGAGCGAATTCAGAGTTGGCATTGTACAACTTGAAAATGAAGACCAATCGGCTAGCTTTGTTACAGTATCAACTTGATCTTGAATTAGTTGCACTGGCAGAAGATGAACGTCAATTGACGGAGCGTTTTTTGAATGATGAATTCGTCAAAGCTATTGAAACGCAATCTGGCTTGCTTGGTCGGTCTGTTTTGTCAGCTAGTCAAATCGGCACTACGGCACAGGCTATTTTAAATACTCCTTTTCATAGGGCTAATTGGTCGGATAATATCTGGAAAAGGCAAACTGCTTTGCGTGAAGTTGTTGCTCGGATGACGGAGCGCTTGCTGTTGCAGGGTAAGAATCCGACTACCATGGTTGCTCAGCTTCGGAAGGAGTTCAACGTTACTGTTAGTGAAGCAAAACGACTGGCGGTGACGGAAGGTGCTCGAGTAGCTACTGAGGGGCAGAAACAGGCTTATATCGCAAATGGTTATGATGAATATGAGTTTATCGCAGAACCGTCAGCATGTAGGGAATGTGCTAAATTAGGTGGGAGGATTTTCAAAGTCAAGGACATGGAACCTGGAGAGAATGCTGCACCTATGCATCCGTGGTGTCATTGCTCGACAGGGGCTCATGTTTCGAAATCAACATATACTCTGTCAAATGAAGAACCTCAATTATTCCGTAAAGGAGCGTTGAAGGGCGAATTTAAAGCTCTTAAAATCCCGATGAGACTTTCAAGCGTTCGTAGGCTAGCCCGTGACTTTGATATCGACCTAAGCAATTCTAAGATAATCCTTGTAAAACAAAAAAATCTGATTGGAACAGGTTATTGCGGGGGTGCTTCGGCAGAAGAGGTCGGAAAAATTTATTTATACCCTGATGCTTTTACTAGCGAAGAGCAACTGGTTAAAACATTACTTCATGAGAACGAGCATGTTCGACAATATTTGACTTACGGTACTGAGGAAGTCTATAATAATCCTGAAAAATACGAGTTATTAGCTCAAAAAGCCGAAGAAGTATGGTATAATAAAGTTAGAAAGAGGTGATCAACAATGTATGATGATTGGATGAAATGTTTTGTAAATATCAGTAAGATAGGAACTCCAGGCAAGAGTCCGATTGACGGTAAGACACCTTTGAATTACATCTTTATGGATTACGGAAATAATTTCGGCAATCTCATTATTTGGGATCCTGTGAATAAGGTTAGAAAAATCTTTGATAGGGTTGCCAAGCGTGATTTTTATCCAACTATGCCTTTGACCAATGGATTTTTAGCTGATTATAAAATTGTTTAATAAGCACCTAGAGAAATCTAAGTGCTTTTTTTGTAATTGAAAATAGAATCATATCATTTAAATTTGAAAACTCGCAAAAACAATGATTTTATTGCAAAAACAATTTTTAAACATGTAAATCAAACTAAATTGACACTTTTAAACATTTATATCATTGCATTTCAATGTAATTTTTAAAAAATAAAATTGTATTATAGGAAAGCCTTATGATTTGACAAGTTTTTTAACAATTTTTTTCTATTTCATATTTTTCTCCTACATATTTACGAATAAATAGATGACCGGAAAAAAAGATAGTGAGGTACACAAATGAAAATCCGAATTCCATTATATGCACAACATCTGAATCAAGCAGAATTTACACAACTCATCACCAGTAGTGTTGATACCTTGAAACAATATAGTTCAGCCACCAATGACCCCATGGTAACGGACTTAATCAAACAGCTTGAAGAATCCTTGCCCTTACTGAAAAAAAGTCTCAAACAAAAACGTGGCTCAGACATGACTAATGACTTAAACAAGGCCATAAAGAATCGAAAGGCTGACTACTCTGCCTTCGTCAACGGACTCAAACTCTTTAAAAATACTCGGACACCAGAGAAATTGCAAGCCTATCACCGACTACAAGAACTCATCAAACTATACAAAAATACAAGGTCTACCAATATGCAAGAATCATCTGCTTTGATTGATTCTTTGCTGACCCGACTGGCGAAGCCACCCTACTCAGAAGATATTAGCCTACTTATGTTAGATGAAGCTATTGCCAATCTCCGTGAAAGCCATGAAAGCACTTATCGTCTCTATCTGAAAAGAAGTCAGGACACCAGCACTCGCGAAAATATAAACAGCTTGGAAGTCCGTAAAACAGCCTTCAATCTATACACCCTCCTTTATAGTCACTTGGTCAATAAAATAAGCTATGACCCAACGGCACCAGAGAAAGTTATCCTGCAAGTCTTAAATGACATTCGTCAAGATTTTTCAGAAAGAACGCGACAGAAAAATCAAACAGGAACAAGTACTGCTTCCATAAACATTGTGACAAGTCTACCACAAGGAAAAGAAATGGAGACAAGATAGAAATAACTCCCCCTAGTCCTTTGATTAGGGGGAATGATAATTTTTTAGTAAATAGGCATCTAGAATACTGATTTTGACTTGGTAGATGCTGTGCTTATTGCACCCTCAATTTGAGTTGAAATACTTTCGCCTTTGGAAATAATTATCTTTAATTTTTCATTAAAATCTTCAGGTGTAAGGTCTTTAGGGATTTGAAGCCTGATTTTTATTGCTGTACCTGGAAATATCAACTTATCTTTTAAAGACTTTATGCCCTTTTTTGTAGCAATAGCTCCTTTAGATATTATTGAAAAATGTCCTTTAAATACTTTACACAATTCAGTTACAATATACAGGCCGTAACCCGAATTTAAATACTCTTCCTCCTCTCCCTCTCTTAAATGAGATTTTTCAAAAATTCCCCCCGTAATACCAGGTTTTAATGCAAACTCCATAGCTTCAATATCATTTGAGACATTCAAAACTTCTTTAAAATTTAAACTCTCTTTAAATCCTATACCGTAGTCAATTATGGCGATTTCCGCCTCAACGTATTCATCGTGCATCCAACATTGTGAAGCATGCCAACCTTCAAAGCAGTGAGAATGTTCTGGAATATTTCGAAAAAGTTCAAATACTATATAGAAAAATATCTTTTCAATATTTTCGTGTTCACAAGATAAAACTTTGGCAATCTTATTAGCAATGTTTTCAACGATATTTTCAGATTGCCGAGAGTAACTTGATAAGATAGATTTCATAATTGGTGTATATTTATCAGAATAGTTAGTATTTCTTTCGTTAAGATCTAAACTCCCTTCGGCAAAGTGAAAAAAATTATAGTTTCTAGCATATGATTCAGAGCACCTACCAAATTCACCAATTTCAAAATTTACATTATATTTATGATGATTTAAGTAAGAAGCGATTAATAAAGTCACATAAGGTGTCGCAAATTTTAAATCATATTTTATACTAATATCATGATCATCTAGATCCAGATTTAATAACTCGTACATATACTCCATATATTTAAAACCAGGCTTATCCAAAATTAATTTTTGCATTATTCCTCCACCTTCACTTGTCCATTCATGAGCATTGGCAAGAGCCACTCACGAAGTTGGTTCAGTTCTTGGTTTTGTTTACGGTTGTCAAAAATCATTCTATATGTAGTTCTTACCAACTCATCGAAATTTTTTAAAATATCCGCATTAGGATTAATAATTTGTAATTGATACAGAATAGAAGCTGTCATACTTGGAACTCCTGTTCCTGTATTAAGTTTCGTAAAATCAATATCTTTTATGGAAAAGTACGTGTATAATGCCACATAATCAATTTTCATATCGGTATAGAACATAGTATCCACTGTCCAAAATTTTTCATCAACATACATGATATTATTCAAGGTACCTTTTCTTGGAATCAAAACTGATTCACCTTCAAAAATATAGTCCTCAACTTTTCTCATTAATCCACCTGAACCATAAACGGGATAATTTCCATCTGATAAATCTTTATGATCTTTACCATTTTTGATTGTTAAAAAATTACTTAAATTTTCCACTCCCCACCCTTCTGGTATTTCACGTTTGAGTTGGTCATTATAGACCATTTTACCACCAGAGGACTTGTAGGGCTTACCATTTTCATCAGGGAAATCAAACTGCACAAACCAATAATCATAAAGCGTCTTCGCCATAGCCTCCAACTCTTCGTTGATTTGGTTGTTCAGAGCGATTTTTTGGTCGATATTCTTCAAAATATTAGATATATTATTTTGATCCTCAAGAGTTGGTAAATCTAACTCAATTGATTTAAGATGATCTATTGTAATCGCTTTTTGAACCGCTCCAATATTATTTTTTAGAATGTTAGATTGAAAAATGGGTGAATTTAAGAAATAATATAAATAGTTTATGTTAATAATTTCCTTATTAACATCTCTTACCCAGATTAAATTTCCATCTTTAAAGTAAAATCCAACATCCTTTACTAAATATATTTTGCCAATTGTTCCCACAGCCGTTATTAGAATATCATCTATTTGGGGAACAGGATACTTATTTTTTATTTCATTATACTTTTCTTCAGAAATATATAAAGTTTCAGATATACCCTGATTATTTGCTAACTCGATGATTTCTTTACTTCTATAAAATGGTACACCGACTTCTACATAATCTGATAAATGAACTCTTTTGCTCGAAGTTATAGTTGCAAATTCACTAAACTTATATCTAACCACATCACTCATACCTCACCCTCCTCATCTGCTCTGCTATTTCCTTTTCCAATTCATGGGATTGGGCAAAGAGGTCGGCTAGGCGGTCTTGGTAGCCTTGCATTTTTTCTTCAAATTCTTCTGGGCTAATATCAACGTAGTCAATCTTGATGTCAAAGTACTGACCTGCACTGAGGGAGTAGTTCTTATCCTTAATCTCCTCATAGCTGACCTTGACAGAGAAGTCTTCGACAACTTCTTTGTTAATAAAGGTCTGAATGATTTGCACTTCTTCATCTGGGCTAAGGACTGTCTTTTGGTTCTTGCCTTCCTTGACCTTGGTGCCAAGATTAGAAGCGTCAATCAAGACCACATCATCCTTATTTTTCTTATCAATAAAGAGAATGGACACGTTGGTTCCTGTTGTCGCAAAGATATTGGACGGCATGGACACAACACCTGCCAACATCTTCTCATCGACCAGGTGCTGACGGATTTTCTTGTCAATACCTGACTGAGCTGTGATAAATCCTGTCGGCAAGACAATGGCCGCCTGACCATCTTCCTTCAAACTATAGATAATATGCTGGATAAAGAGTTGGTAAATGGCCATACTCTCTTTTTTCTTGTTGGGAATCTTTGGCACACCAGCAAAAAATCGTTCACTGCTATTTGGTAGGCTTTCTACCTGATCTCGCCACTCAGAAAAATCAAGTTTGAAAGGAGGATTGGACACGATATAGTCCATCTTCTCCACATGACGATTGTTGAGAATAGTATTTCCTTGTACAATATTGTGAATGGAATGCTGCAAGCCATTGAGAATCAAGTTGAGTCGCAAGAGATTAGAGGATTTTTGAGAAATGTCCTGACTGTACACACTGGTACGGTCGGTACCAATCTGACTGGCCAGGTTCATCAAGAGAGTCCCCGAACCAGCAGAAGGATCGTAGATTTTGACGTTACTTGGTTGATCATTTCCCACCAAAATAGCCGCGATGATTTTGGCAACAGAGTGAGGTGTGTAGTATTCCGCATACTTTCCACTATCCTTGTTGTAGTCCTTAATTATGTACTCAAACAAGGTAGAGAAAAAGTCAAAACCCTGTGAAAAGATCTGCTGGTCAAATTTAACACGCGCCAAGAGATTGATAATAGAAGCTGCCACTTCATTTCGCTTGCTGGCATCAGAAATGGTATCCGTAATCAAGCGTTGATCAAAGAGGCGAATATCTGTTCCACCATCCGTATGAACTGAGAAAATAGCATTGTTGTCAATGGCAATCTGATTGAGCGTTTGTTCAAAAATCTCAGAAAAATCTGCTTGGTTCTGTTGACGGTGTAAGCTTTCAATCAATTGTTCAGGTTTTAGATGAGCAGTTTTAGTCCCAATATCGTCTAAAAACCAGTCATAATCCTCTTCAGAAAGGTCCAAAAGCCCTTGATAATCATAGTTATTGTCAACGACTAAGGCTTCGTAGAGAAACTTATCATTTAAAAACTTATATAGGAAGGACTGGGTCAAGAGTTTATACCCTCCTGCTTCACCCCATAATCCTGCATTGGTTAATACTGCATTGAGTTCATCTACCAAGCCTTTTACTTGGCTTTGTACCTGTACGATATAATTGTCTTCCATTTGGTTAGTATTCTCCTTCATAGACTTCCATCAGGGAGCGAATTAGCTTGTCATAGTCAACCCGTTTGAGTTGTTTGCCCACTTCTGTTTTCTTCATTTCTTCACGGGCCAGTCGCTTGATCTCCCCTTCCAAATAGGCTTCGTTGTCAAGGATTCCTTGGTTGAGTCCAATTTGATAGTCAATCAATGGCTTGGCACCTTTTAATACTTGATAAATAGCTGGATAATCACTCACTACCGTGGATTGAGTAACTCGTTTAAAAGTACGGGCTGACATGCTATCCCCACCAAAGTTCATAGCCAAACGATTCATCCGTGATTTGTAATCCTCTACAGAGTCGAACAAGCTTTGGTAGGCCTGTTTGGTCTCCTTGATACGTTCCAAGCTGTATCCTTCAACTTCCTGTGTCATGTGTTTGTTTAGAACGCGTTGGAACTCTTCAAATAGGCTCACCCACTCTGGATCTTTCTCGTCCCTACGTAGATTGATGCCACTGGCCACACGACGACGGATGTCATCTAGATCATTGGCCGCAAGGCGCAACTCCTCTTCTTTGATCTTTGTAAAGCTAAAGCTAGTTTCAGACATGGCAAGATTTAAGAGTTGTTGGCTAGAAAAACTATCTGGTTTATCAATCAAACTCAAGGTCAATAGTCGGCGAGATAACATATTTAATAGGCTGGCTATTTCTCCCATATTGACCTGCTCGATGACTTCGTGATAGCCATGGAGGCGCGCCATGTTGTAGTACTGCCGAATGGTCTCAAGCGACTTCCTCAGTTGGATTAATTCCTTCCTATCCTTCACTTGGTCAATTGCTTTTTCAAAATATTCCAAGTTATCTGTTGGATAGTTCATCAAAACCCCTTGCGATTTTTCTAACTGGTCTTTGACTTCTTCTGGTGTGACAAATATAGCTCCAAACGGATTTTCCCCATCCTCATCAGTTAAAGCTGATTGGTATTCGCGATTGAGTTCTTCCAAGTAGGCTTTATTGGTCTTGTCGAATTCTTTAGAAATATCCGCAAAATCGATGACATAGCCAAATGTATAGTCCTTGTATGGACGGTTGACACGGGTCAGGGTCTGCAAGAGGTTATGAGCTTTGATTTTCCGTCCAAGATAGAGTCGTTTCAAACGTGGCGCATCAAAACCTGTCAAGAGCATAGAGTAGACGATAACAAAGTCAGTTTGACCTTTCTTAAACTTTTCTACTTCTTCTTTCTTATAATCCTTATCTCCTGCATCATGCAAAATCAAGGTAGAGGTGAAACTCGTATGACCTGCTAGTCGCCGTTCTTCTAATTGCTTGTGCAATTCCCGAGCTTGTTCGGAAGAATCACAAACAATCATTCCTCCAATGGATTGATCATCAAACAGTATATTTCGAGCTCTTGTAAAATCTTCTAAAATGAAATCCAACATAGGACTGACATAACGAGGATGAGCAAAAATTTCTTTTTTATCAATCGAACCTTTTTGAATCTCTTCATGTATGGCTTTCAGGTTCTCTTTATAGGATGTTTCGATATCCTCACGTATTAGTCTCAGCGTAAAACCATCCGCAATGGATTGATTATAGTAGTATTTATGGATATAGTCTCCAAAAATATCACGAGTGGTTATAGCCGTTTCCTTGGATTTACCATCTGCTTTCGGAGCAATCAATGGAGTACCTGTCAGCGCAATCTTGATAGCTTGCTTATCAGCATTATACAGATTTGGTAGATAGGACCCTTTTTCATTGTAGGAACGATGGGCTTCATCGATAAAATAGATATTCTGCCGATTTAAGTTATAACCAGAATGGTCCGTCAAGTCGGATGTATCCTTAAATTTTTGAATATTAACCACCGAAACATGACACTTAGCTGGTACTTGATTTAACTCACTGGGCTTGTTTATTCGATTAACTGTTAGGCCACGCTTGCTAAATTCTTTAAAGGCCTGATCAGCCAAATCCAACCGGTCTACCACAAAATAAAAACTTGGTACCATACCCTTATCAGCATAATAGTCACGCAAATAGCGGATATTGAAGAAAGCAAGAGCTGTTTTACCGGAGCCTTGTGTGTGCCAAATGACACCTTTCTTCAAACCATTTTTCAAGCCTCTTTCAATTGCCTTGGTCGCAAAATATTGAGGATAACGCATGGCGTGTTTTTGTAGTTGAATCTGGTCATGCTCATCTCGTTCTTCTACATAGACTAGACCATAACGGAGCATGAAAAAGAGCCGTTCTTTCTGATAAAGGGAAGTTAAAAAGGAATTGCAAGGACTTGCAGGATCCAAGTTGGTTCGGAATTCAACTTGCGACTTGAGGGCAAAACGATTAACATCTGTAAGAACCAAATCAATCATTTTTTCTTCCAATGGAGATAGAACTAATTGCTCTGGTTCTTCTTCCTTGAATGAGTTAAATTTGGTACCAGATGAAGCATTGGTGCAGTAATAAGAGCCTTGTAACTGTTGTCCTTGGCTATCATCATAGGGAAGATTGTCTGAAAAAGCAATCAACTGTGTGATATTGTTAAACCGTCTGAACTTTTTATTTTCAAATCGAAACTTGGTCCGATCCTTTTCAGACTGAATACCTGTCTTCCCATCTCGAATGGCATTTGGTTGTTTGACTTCTATATAACTAAGTGGTAAACCATTTATAAATATCGTAATATCTGGTCGGAACTCGTCCTCACCATTTTGACAAGTAACTTCCAAAGCTATATGAAATGTATTTGCCTCAAGATTTTTCCAATTGATATAGGTATAGCCAGAATCAGCATGAATACGTTTGAAGAAACTTCGTCCTAAATCATCTTGTTCTAATTCCAGGCGAATATTTTCAAATTCTTGTTCAAAATCAGCTTCACTTGCATAATTGTTCAATTTAAGGAACTGTTGTTTAAAAATGGATAGTAAGATATTTGTATCCGGATCTCGTTCTTTAATTTCTTTACTAGTAGCCGAAAGATAGTCATAACCGAGTCTGGTCAAATGTAAAGCAGCAGGTATTTGCACCCTCGTAAACTCATTGTGTTCCTTTCTTATCATACATGCTCTCCTAGTCTATTCTTACCATTCATTATACCATATTTGCAAGTGCTTACCGACAAAAAACCGCCCTGTCGGACGGTCAGTACTCTATTAAAAATTAAAGACGTCATTCAAATTCTCAGCCATAGTTGGGTGAGTGAAGATTTGAGTCTTGAAGTAGGTATATGGAATCTTGTTGTCAATGGCCATAGCAATCAGGTTAATCAGTTCTTCCGAATTGCGGCCAAAGAGCGTTGCCCCAAGAACCAAATTGGTCTTCTTGTCCACGACCACCTTGAAGATACCACGAAGGTCATTGTTGACGTGGCCACGTGGCATATTGGCTACTGGCAATTCATTGGCAACCACTTCAAAACCTGCTGCCAGAGCTTCCTTCTCCGTCAGACCGACACGCGAAAGGACTGGGTCGATAAAGATGCTAGTCGGTACTGACTTGCGCTGACTGAGGCTGTAGGTGCCAGTCCCTGTCAACTTGCCAAAGACGATACGGAAGTCGTCTAGCGAAGTGTAAGTGAATTGTGGTCCGCCATTGACATCGCCCACTGCGTAGACACCTGGAACTGTCGTCTCACAGTAGTCATCCACCTTAACAGCACCATTTTCCAAAAGCTCAATCGCCGTATTTTCCAAGCCCAAGTCAGCAGTGTTCGGCACACGACCTGTCGCATAGAGGACAGCATCGAAGATTGCCGTTTCGCCATTAACCGTCACGGCAACTTGCTCGCCCGTAGCTGCTACTTGCTCAATTTTAGCACCCAAGACAAAGGTCACGCCAGCTTCTTCCATATACTCCTTGGCTAGCTGAGCGACTACTTCCTCTTCTCTTGGTAAAATAGCAGAGCTGGCTTCATATACTGTCACCTGACTGCCGAGTTTGCTATAAAGACCAGCAAATTCCAGTCCAATGTTACCACCACCGATAATTGCCAACTTGTCAGGACGAACCTCCAAATTCTGAATGCCAGTACTGTCATAAACGTGTGGCGTATCCAACAAACCAGGAATTGACAGTACACGCGACTTGGCACCTGTATTAATGATAATGGTTTCCGCAGTCAGTTGAATCGACTCTTCACCAGCAACTACCTCCACAACCTTGTCAGCTACAAAACGTGCGTGACCTTGATAAAGATTGGCACCGCTGCCTTTCAAGACCGCTTCATTTTTATTCCGCAAGCGAGTAGTCACAGTTTCCTTTTGCTCCATGACCTGTTCAAAAGTCCAGTTTTTATCTGCTGCTACCAAGAGAGTCTTGGTTGGAATACAGCCGATATTGATACAGGTACCGCCGAACATAGCAGGATTTTCCTCGACCAAGGCAACTTTTTTACCTAACGCAGAAAGCTTTCCTGCCAAGGTCTTACCTGCCTTACCAAAACCAATTACTAACAAATCATACTGTTCCATAAAATACTCCTTTTGCTATTTTCAACCCTAGTCTATCAAAAAAGAAAATTTTTAGCACAATTCTGCTACGGATAACAAAAATCCCTTGAAAAGAAGGGATTTCATGTCTTAAAACCGAATGACAAACCGCATGGTATGATGATCAAGCGGGAAAAATTCATAGGAAAACTGGTGACTGTCCAAAATCTGCTTGACCAAGTAGAGTCCAATACCTGTCCCTCCGTCCTCCTTGCTACGACTGTAATCTGGTCGGTAGAATGGCTGGAAAACTTGGTCAAGTTCTTCCTGGCTGAGCAAATGAGAAACCTGATTATCTATCAAAAGCTGATTGGCCTGGAGTTTGAGTTTTATGCTTGCCTGCGGACTGGTATAACGAAAGGCATTGTCCAGGATATTTTTTAGAGCCTTGGTGAGATAGATCGGATTCCCATGAATAAAGACTTCTTCCAAGTCAGTTTGAAACGGATAGCCTTCTAATAGTGCCCAGTCAACATAGGAAGGTAGGATTTCTTCAAGCAGGCTATGAAGGGCTATTTCTTCTCCCTTGTTTTTTATAGCCATATCCACTGTGGTAGCTTCTAGGATAGACTGAACGAGGGCTGCTTGCTCAGCTAGGATATCACGACACTTGGCTAGGTAGGTCTGATGGTCCTTGAAATCCCCGACATTATAAAGCATCCCCTCGACCAGACCGGTCATGCTGGCAATGGGCGTTTTGAGTTCATGTGAGGTCATACGGAGAAAGTCAGATTTCTCCTTCTCACGCACCAGGCTACGCTCGTTTTCTTCTCGCAACTCTTCTATGCTGCTCTGCAATTTTCCATAAAGATGGTTGATGTCCTGGGCCAAAGTAGCAATCTCATCACGACCCATCACTTGACAGGCCAGACCTGCTTGTAAGCTCTGCATTTGCCGTGTCGTCGCAGAGAGGTGGGTAATCCTACGAGTTGAGAAGCGGCTATAAATAAAGGCTGAGGTCACGGCTAGGGCAATAATCAAGAGGAGCACAAAGGGATAGAAGGTCAAGAGAGTTTGACTGACTCCTGATAGGGTATGGAAACCATATTCGGCTGTGAGAACCAACTCCTTGCCTTCTTTTGTAGTGACAAGAGCCGACCAAGAGCCAATCTCATCGTACTGGCCTTGCTCCAGATAACTGCTTCCCCTCTCCTGACTGCTCTCTTCCTGCGAAGGATAGATAATCTCCTGATCGGCAGAATAGAGGGTCAAAAGTAGGTCGGGGGAATCTTGGTCGTAGGCGGTCAAACTGGCGAGAATCCTTTCCTGGTCCTGACCTTCTAGGGAAATAAGAACTTGGTTATATTCCTGTCTGAGCTGGTCTTTCTTAGCTTGATTGTAATAAATAGGCATGGCATAGTAGAGTAGACCAAGCAAGATAAGTGAGGTCAGGCTGACCATTAGAGTTACGATGAGGAATTGTTTTTTGGCTAGTTTCATCTTAGATCTCCAACTGATAACCACGGCCAATGACCGTTTTTAGGGGAAGGTCTGGTAATTTCTTTCTCAGATTTTTGATGTGGTTGTCAAGAACGCGACTATCCAATTCTGTATAGCCCCAGATATCCAACATCATGCCGTCTCGACTAACAATCTGGCCCTTGTGCTTGATCAGATAGTGTAGAATGCCATACTCCTTCTGGGTCAAGGAAACTAGCTTGCCCTGGTCATAAACCATACCTGTTTTTTCAGATAGGCTGATGGTTCCAACCACCAGTTGATCCGTTTGACATTCCTGACGGAGAATATTCTCAACCCGTTTCATCAGGATAAGGGGAGAAAAGGGCTTGGTGACATAATCACTAATCTGCTGATTAAAAGACAGAAGCTGAGTGCATTCGTCCCCCAAGGCTGTCAGCATGAGCACAGGCATATCGGAGGTTTTCCGAACTTCCTGCAAGACTTCCAAGCCGGTCATCTCAGGGACCATGATGTCTAGAATAAGGAGGTCAAACCGACTTTCCTGACTAGCTTGATAAGCTGCTCTGCCATTGACAAAACTCAGGACTTCGTGCCCCTCTTCCTTCAAAAATTCACAGACAACCTGGTTGATAACAGTGTCGTCTTCCAGTACCAAAATGCGTGCCATAGTCGCTCCCTTTTCTTTCACTTCTCTCTCCATTATAGGCTTATTTGTACGAGGGCTCAACTGATTTTTGACAATCGCTACAAAAAAACAGATAAAAAACAGATGACAGGTAGGGTGAGAATAGTTGGATTTGCTAAACTGGGGATAGAAACTAGAAAGGATACTTATGTTAAAAGAAAAGAAGAAGTATATTTCCTCCGTGGATTTGCTAGTTGTGGCTGTGATTTTATTCGGAGAGGGAATCATCAATTCGACCTTACAGTGTATCGGTCTTTTCACTCAACAAACCAGCCTGGCGGAGAATTTGACCTTTACACCTCTTGACAATATCAAGGCCTTGCTGATCCAGTTGGTCTGGCTCAGCTTAGCTCTCGCCTATCTTATCTGGCGGAAGGTGGATATTTTTCAGTTGACAAAACGAATATTCTGGACACCTTGGGTTCCCTTACAAGCTCTGCTGATTTTCGGATTGGCGGCCTTCTGTATGGATATTTTTCACTTGTTGACCTATCAGTTGACAAGTCCAGTCATGCCCTCCATGTTCAACCTTCTGCCACACATTGACATCACCCTGCTAGCCTACTCCCTCCTCAATGGCTTTTACGAGGAAATATTTTTTCTGGGGCTATGTTTTATGATCAAACCCGAGGAGAGTAAGTGGATTCTTCCCTTCTCGCTCCTGGTTCGGGCTAGTTTTCACACCTATCAAGGTCTGGTGGCTGGAATTGGTCTTGGCTTGATTGTGGGGCTTCTCTTTCATTTTCTCTATCAAAAACGCCAGCCCCGTAATCTACTGCCCTTCTTTTTAGCTCATAGTCTGGCTGATGTCATCGGTCTGACAGTCTTGTCTTATCTTCTTTACTAAGCATACGAAAGGAATCTTATGAAACACCTATGGAATACCTATAAAAGTCAGTTTGCCCTTATTCTTGCCAGCCTTGGTTTTGTCAGTGGCTGCAAGATGATTTTTGATGAACTGGCCAAGCCGAATGGCATGGAAGAAAAATATCCTCTCTTTCTACTAACCATTTCACTGGTAGCCCTCTACCTCCTTCCCTTACTGGTACTCATCCGTCACTTGGAAAACCGCTATGCTATTTCCAAAAAAGTCAGTCATTTAAGTTGGATTTTGGGCCTGACTGCCGGAGTAGCTTTTTCAGACTATGGACACACAGCTATTGGCTACTTTTTGCTGGAGATTGTAAAGGTCAGCGATGATTTTCGTTATGACTGGGGGGCTGCTGTTTCTGCCCCGTTTGCAGAAGAGTTTGGCAAGGCTCTGGTTGTTGTCTTAGTTTTACTAATTGCAAGAAAAATGACTCTCAAACATGCCTTGGTCAGTGGTATCATCGCTGGTCTTAGTTTCCAAATCATTGAAGATATCATGTTCACCTTCCGTGATATGTTTATTGGTAAACTAGATGGGTTTGAGACCATTATCGGTCGTGTTGGACAGGCTGGTTGGACTCACTGGGTATTTACCATGCTCTTTGCTATTGGTATGGTGGCACTTTTTACCAAACAAAAAGCCATGTCAATAGTTCAAGGTCTATTTTGGATTGCGGCAAGTATCGGTCTGCACTTCTTCTTCAACTCCCCATTGCATACAGGTATTTTAACAACCCTGCTTCCAATGGCTAGTGTCTTGCTGGGACTTCTTGCCTATCGAACAGTTGATCAGTTAACAGAGTAACAGAAAAAATCCGCCCAAACGAGCGGATTTTTTTCTATTCATCAGATTAGAACAAACCAACGCCGTTAATTGCCTACTTGCCAGGACGAACCTCCAAGTTCTGAATGCCTGTACTGTCATAGGCGTTTGGCGTATCCAACAAGCCTGGAATTGGAAGAATACGTGACTTGGCACCTGTGTTAATGATAATGGTTGCCGCAGTTAACTGGAGGCTTTCTTCTCCAGCAACTACCTCCACAACCTTGTCCGCAACAAAACGTGCGTGACCTTGATAAAGATTGGCACCGCTGCCTTTCAAGACCGCTTCATTTTTATTCCGCAAGCGAGTAGTCACAGTTTCTTTTTGCTCCATGACATGCTCAAAGGTCCAGTTTTTATCCACTGCTACCAAGAGGTTTATGGTTGGAATACAACCGATATTGATACAGGTTCTACCAAACATAGCAGGATTTTCCTCAACCAAGGCAACCTACTTCCCAGCTGCTGACAGCTTACCTGCCAAGGTCTTACCTGCCTTACCAAATCCGATAACCAACAAATCAAATTGTTCCACTAGATTACTCCTAAACATTATTTACTTGTCTTTATTCTAGCAAAAAGAAAGCATTTTGGCAGAATTTTGCTACGAAAAAAGACTTGAACCATTGTCCAAGTCGATTCTATTTTATGATAAGCTGTCTAGGGCTATCTTCAAGTCTTCAATCAAGTCGTTTACATTCTCGAGACCAATTGAAAGACGGATTTGATTTGGCGTGACACCTGCTGCGAGCTGAGCTTCTTCTGGCAATTGAGCATGTGTGGTAGTAGCTGGGTGGACCACCAAAGATTTAGCATCAGCAACGTTGGCCAAATTAGAGAAGATTTCCAAACTATCAATGACTTTACGCGCTTCTTCGGCTCCGCCTTTTACCTGGAAGGAGAAGATGGACCCCACTCCTTTTGGCAAATACTTATCCGCCAGTGCCTTGTAAGGGCTATTGTCCAGCGAAGGATAATTGACGGAATCTACCTTAGGATGATTGAGCAAGAAATCAACGACTTTTTCTGCATTGGACACATGACGCTCAACGCGAAGAGAAAGAGTTTCTAACCCTTGCAACAACAAGAAGGCGTTGAATGGAGCTAGGGCTGCACCCGTGTCACGGAGCAATTGAACACGAACCGCCACAATGAAGGCTGCTGCACCCAAATCACGGGTATAGCTGATATTGTGATAGCTAGGATCTTCCTCAACAAATTGCGGGAACTTCCCAGATGCTGCCCAGTCAAATTTACCAGAGTCAACAATGACACCACCAATTGTTGTACCATGTCCACCGATAAATTTAGTCGCTGAATGTACTGCAATATCTACACCATTTGAGAAGACATTGATGAGATAAGGCGTTGCAAACGTATTATCCGATACCAATGGAATCTGATTTCTATGTGCAATGTCCGCCAATTTTTCAAGGTCAGGAACATTGATAACCGGATTACCCAAGGTCTCAATAAAAACTAGTTTGGTGTTATCTTGAATCGCTGCTTCTACTGCCTCGAAGTCATCAATATCAACAAAGGTGGTTGTGATTCCATAGCGTGGCAAAGTTTCTTTGAAAAGATTAAAGGTACCACCATAGAGAGTTGTTGCTGCTACGATATGATCACCAGCATGAGCCAAAGCTAAGATAGTATAGGTGATAGCCGCCATACCAGATGAAGTAGCCAGAGCTCCAACACCACCTTCTAGCGCTGCAATCCGATTCTCAAAGGTTGCTACTGTAGGATTAGTAATTCGAGTATAGATATTTCCCAATTTGCGAAGAGCAAATAAGTCTTCCGCCTCTTGGGCATCATCAAATACATAAGAGGTTGTTTGATAGATTGGTACAGCACGAGATTTTGAAGCCGAATCTACTTCCTGCCCCGCATGCAATTGCAAGGTCTCAAACGAAAATTCTCTAGTCATAAGGGATCTCCTTAGTTCTTTTTGAACATTGTACTCTATTTTCACAGGCTTGACCAATAGAAATTTTTAATCCAAGGCTATAGTTATAGACTATATCATTCTAAGAAGCAAGAAAAAATACCCAATAATCATGGATTATCGGGTAATACCTATTTCAGTCAACTAATCATCAAGGGTAATTGTTTCAACTACGTTGTCTTTTATGACAAGTTTAAATCCCCTACCCTTGACTGGGAAAATCCCATTTCCAAGGGTTTTTACAACGCTCTGTAATTCCTCGTCTTCAGCTATTATTCGATTCAAGATAGCAACATCAAGCTGCTCAACTCGCTCCAAATAACGCAGCATTGCATGTTCCGAAACAATCAAATCGCTTCGGCCTTTCAATGCCTGGATCCTCTGATTGACTGAATTAAGTTTGGAAGAGACCAGAGAAATTTCTTTACCCACCTGACCTTTACGGTCACGAAGGTTCTCTAGCTGGGCCTCTAATAGAACTTTCTTAGATTCGAGGTACTTGAGTTCCTCTTGTTCTTTACGATTGCTCATATTTTGCCCCCTTTCTATATTTTGCAAAAGAATATCATCTTTGCATAACATCCTCTTCCAAATCTATATTAACATAAATCTAAAAAAATGTCTGGTAAACGACATATAATCCTATAACAATTTCTTATGGTTTTATACTAAATCCTCAAAGGAGATTCGACCAGATTTACCTTGAAAAACAAGCATTTTTTTGCTATACTTATCTTAGTGAAACCCACATTTTCATGCCTACAAAAAGGCAAATAACTAATAATTCTGGAGAATGATATAGTCAATTTCAAGACTGGATAACCTATCAGCCTTGTTTATACTTGAACCCTCTTAAACAATGTCACTATCATATAAAACTATGACATATTTCTACACAAAATGTGATGGTCAATCATTATGGAAGGACGGGTAACTATGAAAAAATTATTGCTGACCATACCTATTTGGAGTCAGCTCCTATTCCTTTTTCTAGTGCACAGTTTCATAGCCATCTACTTAATGCCCTACTCATTGTATATTTCCATTTCAATGAGTTTAGGAATCTTAATTGGTTACAGTGGCCGTTTCTCTAAGAAAGATACTCCTCAATCTCCAACATTCTTTCAACTAAAGCCTTGGCGAAAACTCCTCTCCCTTCTTCTGCTATTGTTAGCTGCATTGGTCACTGTTTGGCTGTCCAAAGGCAACCAGCAGCAACTGCTTCGTGGAATCTTAATTGGAACACTCTGCCTCTTAGGTGTAGTGCCTCTAGAAAAGTATGACCAATATTTAAGTCAGTTGCGCACTTAGAATGACCACCCAGCCAAATCTAATCCTGGAAAGACATTTTAAGATACATGAAAAATCTCCTAGAATACATTGGTCCTATTGGACTTATTACCCTAATCATTGCCTACAGTATATACAGGAGGCTCCACCCGACGACAGAAGATGATAAGCACCACCTGCCCAGCCGATGTCCAGAATGTTCGTCCACATCTATTCAAGCCTACAAGCCGGCTAGAAAGCGCTACTCTCGAACTGCAGCTATGATGGGCCACCTATTGAATGGTAGTCGAGGAGCTTGGTTTGCTACCCTCTACGAAGCTGACCGAACCTACTACTACTGTCGGTACTGCGGGCACAAATTTGACAGAAAAGAAAATAGATTCCTGGCAGAATAGGATTCACCTACAAGGCACTTGAGGACGCACTCTCAGGTGCTTTTTATATCCAACTAGCTTGCCAATCTTTCCTCCTGCCCAAGATTGGTCTGATAAAGATAGCGCATCCGTTCAATCTGCAAGCGAAATAGCCCGACCAGGGCTGATACATCCAAAACCATTTCCTTAGTTCGAGTTGCTTCCATGACACCATCTACCAAACGACTGACTTCCTCACCATCTCGAACTCCCATAGACCACAGCTCCTGCAAGATAGTAATACCATAGCGCCTCTCATACTCAACCATGCTTTTCAATACCCACTGGTACTCAGTCTGATGTTTCATTTGATTTCTCCTTATACACGACTCAACAGGGAACGATTGTAAAATTGATTGGTTAAACTGGCCTGCAACATGGCCAACTCCACAATAGACTGGTAGTTTGTCAAATCAAGCCCTTCTAATATCCGATAAGATATAAATAATTTTGGCTGCAAGCGACTCAGATGACTGCTCCAGGCAAGCCCATCCTCTTTGAATAAATCAAAGGCAAGAAAATATATCTGATTGACTAACTGATAGGCTCTGCTATTTAACAAATAGGAATAATCCTGCATTACATCTCGGCAAAAGGAAGCTAACCAAATCGCAGCCCTCAACTCTGGATTCCCCTGGTATTTAGCCAGCAAGCGCATGGTCATGAGACCAGCTGTACCCTCAGACAAGCTGTCAACACACACATCACCCGTATCTAGTCCAAAATGCTCAGCATAATTCTCCCACTCCCGATACAAGGTTTCCCACTGAATCTCAGTCCTCCGAACTTCCATTTGTCTATCCTCCAATCCTTCTGTTTTCATTATCTTACCATCATTTTTGAATTTTGTCAAACATGTTAAACAAAAATTTGATATTTTATTCAAGATATGGTAAAATAAGTTAAACAATCAAGGAGGAAAGCCATGATTCTAGGTGACATTTTAAAAAACTATCGGACAAACGAAAAACTATCAATGGATAGATTTGCGGAAAAATCCGGCCTAACCAAGGGTTACATTTCTATGCTGGAAAAAAATCAACATCCAAAGACTAAGAAACCTCTTCTACCAACCATGGAAACTCTGGAAAAGATTGCGATTGGGATGGGCATCCCAGTGCATGAACTGATTGCCCAATTGGACCAGGACCAGGATATTGCCCTGACCCTGACACCTGGACAATTTGCCCAATTCCATTACAAAATGTCAAATCAGGTCCAAGAACTAGACCAAATATTGGTAGGTGACTACCGTGATAAATGGATTCACTTTGGCTTTGAGCAGGTAGCTAACATGGCAGATTCAGATGCACCGTCAGGCGAGGTTATCAAGCTGTCTGACTACTTAGAGACCGTCCAACTTCCTGTCCAAGGCAAGGTGTCTGCTGGTAGCGGTTATTGGCAGGACAGCGACTTTGATAACCTAGTCACTTTTTCTACTGATACTATTCCTACTCCACAGGAGTACGATGCTATTGCTGAGGTGGTCGGAGATTCAATGGCGCCCTACATTGCCAACGGTGACTATCTCTTTATCCGTCTCTCTCACCAAGTCGAGCTCAATACTGTAGGAATTTTTTCGGTCAACGGCGAAAATTTTGTCAAAAAAAATAAGGGAACCTATCTCGAATCCCTTAATCCCGACTATGATGATATCCTCTTGTCTGAGGACGACGACATCAGACCAATTGGTCAACTCGTCCAAATTTATTCTCCTGAATAATATGAAAAATCCTGTGGTTCTCAAAACTACAGGATTTTTGCTTTATCTTTGAATAGACGACCAAAATGCAGACTTGGCTTGAGGCTTTTCACCACCAAATCGACAGGCTCATCCATTTGATTCCTACAAAAGTTTACTTAATCTTTTCTTCTTCATAATCACCGTTCGGGCAGATGACTTGCTTGCCACCACCACGAACCTTCTTCTCAACCAGATAATGGTCACATTTTGGACAGGCACGACCGACCGGCTTATCCCAAGATGTAAATTCACATTCTGGATAACGGTCACATCCGTAGAAAAGACGATTGCGTTTGCTCTTGCGCTCAATGACCTGACCCTGATGACAGACTGGACAGGTCACGCCGATTTCCTTGGTGATTTGCTTGGTATTGCGGCAATCTGGGAAATTGCTACATGCGTAGAATTTACCAAATCGCCCCAGTTTGATGACCATGGGATGACCACAAACGTCACAGTCAAATCCGGCAGGCTCATCCTTGATTTGGATTTTCTCCATTTGCTCCTCAGCCTTGGTCAACTCAATCTTGAAAGGCTGGTAGAAGCTATCGATAATCTTCTGCCACTGCTCTTTTCCAACCTCAACGTCGTCCAATTTCTGCTCCATTTCGGCTGTAAATTTGACGTTGACGATGTCTGGGAAAAATTCAACAATCAATTTATTGACAATCTCGCCCAGCTCTGTCGGCTCAAATCGCTTGGCAGCCAGTTTAACATAATAGCGTTTTTGGATGGTCTCAATGGTCGGTGCATAGGTAGATGGACGACCAACACCATTTTCTTCCAAGGTCTTGATTAGTGTCGCCTCAGAATAGCGAGCTGGTGGCTGCGTAAAGTGCTGCTCAGGATTGGTAGCGGTCCGAGTAACCGTATCACCTTGCTCCATATCCGGCAACATTTTATTCTTGTCTGAGTCGTTGTAAACCGCCATATAACCGTCAAACTTGACTTGGCTACCATTAGCCGCAAAGAGAACGCCATTTTTCCCTAGACGAACGCTCATGGTGTCAAATACAGCCGCAGCCATTTGGCTGGCTACAAAACGATTCCAAATCAGTGTATAAAGACGGAGCTGGTCCTTATCCAGATATTTGGCAATGGATTCTGGGGTCAGATTGACATTGGACGGACGAATAGCCTCGTGGGCATCTTGGGCACCACTGGCATTTTTGAACTTGCTGCCATGCTTAGAATAGTTTTGACCAAACCGCTCTGTGATAAAGGCAGCAGCCTGCTCCTGGGCCACTGGACTAATCCGCGTCGAATCGGTACGCATGTAGGTAATAAGACCCTGCGTGCCGCCTGTTCCAAGACTGACCCCTTCGTAAAGCTGCTGGGCAATCATCATGGTCTTCCGCGTACGGAAATTGATTTTATTGGCCGCATCCATTTGCATGGTGGAAGTGGTGTACGGTAATGGCGCATTGCGTCTCCGCTCCTTGCGTTCGACTTGCTCCACCAAGAAATCATCACCCTTTAGCCTATCCAAGACTTCCTTGACTTGGTCATTGTTTTCGATTTTGACTTTCTTGCCGTCCACTCCATAAAATGATGCCTGGAATTTTTTCGTTCCTTTTTTGAAGGTAGCGTCAATGGTCCAGTATTCTTCCGGCTTGAAATTGTTGATTTCATTTTCTCGGTCAATGATGAGCTTGAGGGCAACGGATTGCACGCGCCCTGCCGACAAGCCTTTCTTGACCTTTTTCCATAAGATTGGCGAAATCGAATACCCTACGATACGGTCCAAGACCCGACGGGCCTGCTGGGCATCGACCAAGTCATGGTTGATAGCACGCGGCTCCTTGAAGGCATTTTTTACCGCATCCTTGGTGATTTCATTAAATACCACACGGTTTTTGTCCTGCTCATCCAAGCCCAAAATGTGGGCCAAATGCCAGGAAATCGCCTCTCCTTCCCGGTCCGGGTCACTCGCCAGATAGACTTGTTTGGCATTCTTGGCCTCTTTTTTCAAAGAATTGATGAGCGGCCCTTTACCACGAATATTGATGTATTCTGGTGCGTAGTTATTGTCAAAGTCAATGGACATGCTGGATTTTTTCAAATCACGGATATGTCCGACCGAGGCAACTACCTTGTAATTTTTACCAAGATATTTCTCAATGGTCTTGGCCTTGGCAGGCGACTCTACGATAACCAGATTTTTCTTGTTCGCTGTTTTTTTCTTACTAACTGTTTTTGTAGCCATTCTCATTCCTTACAAATATTTTTAACTCACAAAGAATATACTATTTTTCAGCTAGTGTCAAGATTTTTATTTTCCTATAGGAAAACTTATTTTAAACCCGCGTTGTAAAATGAAGTGCAACAAAAAAGACATGTTCATCTGATATACTAGAATTCCCCAACTCAGTATAGAAAGCAGATGAACATGTCCAACACTCATTCTACCAGAAACTCAT